>JAUWYE010000008.1 GCA_030615965.1 Dehalococcoidia bacterium
AGAGGCTTTCTTCCGCTCTTTCTTTCCTGTCTTTTTGGCTGTTTTCTTCTGAGCCATCCGTCTCCTAGTAAACGCAATTCCCTTTGCGACATTATAGCAGCCTGGTAGACAACACACAAGAAACATAAGGTTTGAGGATAGTCTGAGGCTTTACCAATTGACACCCACTACTACGGGGGATAGAATTTCGGTATGATCTACCTCTTTAAGAAGTCTCTGGAGATGTGAGGAGAGGATGATATGGCTTTATCGAAAAGCAGCGGTCTAGTAAGCGAGTTGGAGAGTTTTCTTAAAGAACTCAAATCGTATCAAGGGCTTCTGGAATATTTACGGGAGAGCAAAACAATACTTGGGCAGGAACTTAGGGAGAGAGATGAACTAAGAGAAAGACTCGTGCGTGAAAGTGGCAAGCTTAGGCAAATCATAGCTGAGTTAACAGGAAAACAATCTATAGAACAATTGGGGAGAGTCTATGATGTGTGGAGCACAGGCTTGACAGCTCATCCCTCCGCCCCAATCAATACTTTTTCACTTGATGCTTGCATAGATGCTACAAATGAAGCCATTGGTAAGCTTGAATCAGATATTAGGATGGGTATAAGAGACGTGCAAGGGAACCTCATAGAAGAAACAAAAGGTATTGGTGCAAGGGAGTCCCCCAAGACTTATGAGAACCTCGGAGGAAGAATAGTCGGGAATGAGTTCGAATTGGCTTTACATGGGACTGTTGACATGACTATAGAATCTATGATGCATTTCACTAAGAAACTTAATTCTCAGGGCCACTCGTATAAGAGTAGCCCTAGGATAGGTGGTCACCCAGATTACGCAACACCGGATAGAACAGGCTCCGCCACCTGTACTATAACTGAAACCACTGAAGGCGCCGAGAAGCAAATTGGCACTATTAAGCTTCAACTTCTGCCAAACGAGAGAACTCTGCTCAAGACATCGCACCCCAAAGATTGGAATGCGTCTTTCAAATATTTTCTGGACGCCCTTTTCGCCGAACTTGAGCAGTTAGGGTATATTAAGGAAGAAAAGGCAGCTACTGTGTCAGACTCATCGCCAAAAGTCTTTACTGCCAAAGCAAACTGGAAAGCCATTGAGAATGAATTTGGTATTACAAAAATAGCTTTTGGAAGGGCAATCAATTTCGTTTCAGACAATTTTAGAAGGAAGATTATATTTCGTGATGTTGAACATGCGTTCCTACTAGCGTCTTATGGTTTTTCAAAACCTGCTGTGATTCTAGCAGGTGGTGTAATCGAAGAGTTATTGAGACTATACTTGGAGTATAAGAACATCCCACCGATATCTGATAACTTCGATGGATATATTAAGACCTGTGAGCAAAAGGGACTTCTGAAATCAGGGATTTCTCGTTTGTCAGACTCAGTTAGACATTTCAGGAATCTAGTTCATCTTTCAAAAGAACAGACCAAAAGATACACACTACCAAAGGCAACAGCGAAAGGCGCAGTCTCTTCCATTTTTACAATTGCCAATGATTTCTAGAAGCGGTTGTACACTCGACAAATTGTTCCAAAAGAGAATTACAGAAGGTGAAATTCGCCTGCCAACTGGCTTTATACTAAATGACGCTCTCCTATTCTCGCAGATGTGGTGTTGTCATAATTAGCTTAGGATGCTTTTCCCACACGTTCACAAAGTGCAAAAACCATTCCTGCTCTCCGGCTATGGGCTTAGTAGTGTCAGCCAATCTGTAGCAATTTCCCTCTAGGCAAACCAACTATAAAACCGATGCTCTTTTTAGCTTTGAAACCGAATAAGCAGGCTTCACATTATGAGGCTTGGTGGGTGTGAATCTACGTGTTTTGTTATGGTGGGCTGAATGTTAGGTCCTTACCGCTCGCCTGTGGTAGGCATAACGGACCTGTTCATTGGCGGACTCAAGGTTAATCATGAGAAATGAGCACGTGCTCGCTCCTTAATAGTCTTCAACGTTGAATCATTAAGCAATGCCCAGCCGGAGGAAGTGTAGACCTCCTGGGTATATCCAATAATCGCAAGTCTCGATAGTAAGCCAGTATCTACTTTGGCAAATCGTGCGAGGCACCATCTATAGTAGCGTGCTTCATCGAATAGATTCCAAGTCCCGGTTCTGAAAGCATAGTTGCGCGGCAGTACCAATAATCCAAAATGCGCCATCTTCTGGTCAATGAGCATAAGAAGCTTTATGAAATCAAACCAAATTGTCTTTTCATTCGACTTCTCAATTTCAACTGCGATATTCACATTGTTTTGTGTCAAAATGGCATCCGGTTTGATGTTAGGTATGCCACGAAGCTCCCTCAGGTTAGGAAGAGTGCTCTCTCCGTAACCAATGGTAGCTGCTTTCTTAATCCATTGAGAGTCAAAGTCGCTGAGATCTATCTGATAGTTGTTAGCAGAAGATTTTATCACGCCATGGAATGACAATCCCTGAGTTGCTTCGACCATTCCCGCAGCACACTTGCTGAGTTGGGGTAAATGAAATGGCTCTTCTCCATCATCATAACGACAGGAATGCTCAACATTCGTTGCACGACATTTGAATTTAAAAGGGGCCATGTTTACCTCCCTTCTCTTCAATCAATTATACCACCAGCCAATCTCAAATAGAAGAAGCTACGAATTGCTAGCTCAGTGAAGTTTGAGGATAGCTTGAGGCTGTCTCCAAATCCGCTGGCTGGGCTTGCTGCTATTCGCCTTTAGGCTGAGCAAGCCTCACCCTGATTGCGTGGGGGCGACCGTTAGGGTCCCGCGTAACCTCAAATTCCACTTCTTGCCCTTCTCTAAGGGACCCATAGTCCACCCCTTGAAGCTGGTTGCGGCCAAAGAAGAGCTCTTCTTCCCGCTCTGTCTTGATGAACCCAAAACCACGGTCTGCAACTAGCCGTTTTATTGTGCCCTTTTGCATGAAATGCCTCTCCAAATCCGCCGGCTGGGCTACTTCTCTTTTACGCAAGGGTGCTCTTTAACGTCCCCGTGGCATTCTGTTATTTGTTCAGGACTGCATTCCTCTGGCTTGCCCTTTAGCCTCTCTGGGTGCTCGCATCCCTTTGTGCTTTCTGACTTGCACATTTGCATAACCTCCTTCATTGCCCACTCTAGACCTACTTTCATGAACTACTCATTGAGAGCAGTTGTCATCGTAATTGTAGCACTTGGTGAATCTTCAATATAATCATATCTTACCACAAGCAACCAAGCTAGTTATAGCTGCTTTGATATAATGCAAATGTGTGGCTTCTCTATGTTAGCTGTGCCTGGGTGGCTGGAATATTTTTGGGTTCAAAGATTAGCCCGCCTTTGCTTGCCTTATCCTTGGGACTTATCCCTTTTGCGCTTATACCTTTCCTCCCCAGCAGCAAGAAGACCTTAATAGTAGCCGGGTTATGCCTCTTGGCCCTCTTTGGCGGCGGGCTTCACTTCCCGTCAAGCTTGCCTCCAGCAGATGAGCATTCCCTTTGCTTTTACAACGACACGGGAATTGTAGAGATTCAAGGTATGGTGGCAGAGGAGCCTGACATTCGGGATAGATTTTGCCTGCTGACATTTTCCGCCAGCGAAATAATCGTAACCGGCGAAAAAGAAGAGGTATCGGGAACTGCCTTAATTCGAGTACCCCGATACCCCGCCTACCGTTATGGGGATGTGCTTAAAATAACAGGAAAGCTGGAGACGCCTCTCCAATTTGAAGATTTTGACTACAAAAGCTACCTGGCTCGCCAGGAAATTTATTCGGTCATCTATTATCCCGGGGTAGAAGTTCTAGACCACGGCCAGGGCTTGAAATCTTTGCAGTGGATTTACTCTTTGAGGGAACGGCTCTCTGCTTCCTTAGCCAGAGCCTTGCCTGAGCCACAAGGTTCGTTGGCTCAGGCTATTTTGCTGGGCCTGAGAGGCAACATACCTGATTCCCTTTACGAAGCCTTTTCCAGGACGGGGACGGCACACCTGCTGGCTATTTCCGGCTTACATATCAGCATCATTCTTGCTATGCTCCTCAGCTTTGGCATCCTGGTCTTTGGCAGGCGGCGTTCCATATATATCTGGCTGACTCTGGCGCTTATATGGCTTTATGCCCTGCTCGCCGGGATGCATTCGCCCATAATTCGGGCGGCAATCATGGGAAGCCTGTTTTTGATAGCTGAATATCTGGGGAGGCAGCGAAGCGCCATTATTGCCCTGGCTTTCGCTGCCGCGGTGATGGTGGGAATCCAACCGCATGTCTTGTGGAGCGTCTCTTTTCAACTCAGCTTTTTGGCCATGGCCGGGCTTGTTTTCCTCTATCCTTACTTCCAGGCGTGGGGAAGGAAGGGTGTTGCTTTCTTATTTGGAGCTAGAGAAAAGATTGCGGCCGCAGGCGGTATGATAACCGACGGCTTTACCGTAACTCTGGCAGCTATCGTGGCAGTCGGGCCGCTTGTAGCTTATAACTTTGGCGTAGTCCCTTTAGTCGGCCTGCCGGCAACCTTCTTCTCTTTGCCTGCTTTGCCTGCTATCATAGTCACGGCAGCATTAGTCGCCTTCACGGGACTACTTGCTTCGTTTGCGGCTCAAATACTCGGCTGGCTGGCCTGGCTTTTTCTCAGCTATCTCGTTTTTCTAGTTCAAGGCTTTGATGCCCTGCCCCACTCTTCATTAGAGGTGGCCACTGTTTCCACCTGGCATATCTGGGGGTACTATGCTATATTGGCTGGAGTTATAGCATCCCTCAACTACCGAAAACAGTTGGCTGATTTTTTCTCCAGCTTGACTTCAGGAATAAAGAAAGTCGCTGAAGGCATTCCTAAACCTCGCCTCGGCTTTTCTACGAAATGGCTTGTCCTTCCCCTTTTGGTAGTAGCTATCCTGGTGTGGTCTGTGGCTCTGACCATGCCTGATGACAAGCTTCATGTGAGTTTTCTTGATGTGGGACAAGGAGATGCCATCCTGATTCAGACGCCCAATGGCCAGAACATACTCATTGATGGCGGTCCTGACCCCCAGAAAATTAATTTGGAGTTGAGCAAGAGGCTCCCCTTCTGGGATAGGACGATAGACCTCGTGGTCTGCACTCAACCTCAAGCCGACCATGTCACAGGCCTGGTGGAGGTCCTTCAGAGGTACAAAGTGAAGCAAGTGCTTGAGCCTGGAGTACCCTATGATTCAGCTATCTATCAGGAATGGCTCAGGCTTATTGAAGATAAAGGAATCGAATATAACATAGCCCGGGCCGGACAGGAGATTGATTTGGGCAACGGAATCAAGATGGAGGTGTTAAATCCGCCAGAAGGCTTATTTGAAGGGACCAGCCATGATGTAGATAACAATGGGATAGTGTTAAAGCTGACCTGGAACAAGGTTAGTTTCCTGTTTACTGCCGACATCAGAGAAGAAGTTGAATTCGAGCTTATCGGGCAGCGAGCCAATTTGAAAAGCACCGTGCTTAAGGTAGCCCATCATGGCAGCAAGACCTCTACCACCTCGCAGTTTCTGGCTGCGGTTGACCCTGAGGTGGCGGTGATTTCGGTAGGAGCAGATAACCCCTTTGGCCATCCCAGCCCCGAGGTGGTGGAGAGACTGATTGACAGGGTGGGCGAGGACAATGTTTATCGCACAGATGAGGATGGCACCATCGAGCTCATTACCGATGGGGAGAGGTTGTGGCTAAGATTTACCAAGAGTGAAGAGTTGTAACCCTCCTTGACCGCATCCGCTACTCACTCCAGGTGAGCCGTATTGCGATGGTAGAAGTAGGCAGGGATCCAACCACGAACGGCATCTAGCTTTCTCCTAAATTCCGTTGGCAGCCCAAGATATGAGATAAATACCCATAGATAAAAGAATCGCCGCAGCAGCCCGGCAACGAAGCCATCGAAGACACGATTCCATAACTGAGCCACCGCCACATTCCTGCCCATATATATTATCTGCCCCTTAAACTTGTAACGGAAGGGACGCTGGTCCTTACCTCGCATGGTGCGGACGATATTCCTGGCACAGGCTGGGCCCTGTCGCACAGCTACCTGCTGGGTTGGGGGATAGGGTACCGAGCCATGCTCTTGTAATAAATAAGCGCAATCCCCAAGTGCGTAGACCCCGGGTGACTCCGGGACTTCCAGATACTGATTCACCATGATGCGCCCATCCCTCGCCTTATTGAAAGGCAGTGCTCCAACAACAGCCACCGGCTTCACCCCCGCAACCCAAATAACAGTGTTGGTTGCTATAGTCTGCCCATCAGCAGTCTGGACACCGCCTGACCAAGCCTTACTGATGCGAGTTTTCAATAACACCTCAATTCCTCGAGAGCGTAGCCGGCTGATAGCCAGTTCCGACACTTTAGCTCCCAGGCCAGACAGGAGAGCATCTTGTGCCTCAACCAGGAGCACCCAAGTCTGGGACATCAGGGAAGGGTAATCCCGTATCAGCGCCTTGCGCACGAAGTCCTGAATAGCCGCCACCAGTTCTATCCCAGTGGGTCCACCTCCCACCACCACAAAAGTGAGTAGCTCACGCCGACGTTGTTCATCTTGTTCCAGCAATGCCGCCTCATAGTTGTCCAAAATGTGATTGTGGATATTGACAGCATCCCTCAGAGATTTGAGGCTTAGCGAATTTTCCTCAACATCGGCCATACCAAAGAAATTGGTAGTGCTGCCCAGAGCTACCACTAGATAGTCCCACTCCAGCTCTCCATCATCGGTGCTGACTACCTTCCTCTCCACATCTATGCCCTGTACCCGGCTCTGCCTGAACTTAACCGGTCCCTCAGCACCCCTTCGTCTCAGCAGGGCATGCAAGGGGAAAGAGATATGACTGGGCTCAACGCTCCCGCTAACTACTTGCCATATAAAGGGCAGGGGGTGATGATAATTCCGCTGGTCCACCAGTGTTACCTCCAGCTCCGGTGCACCAGCGGAGGCCTTCTTCAACTCCAGTGCCACGCCAAGCCCCGCCGCGCCCGCGCCCAGGATAAGCACTCTCTTCTTGTCTCCAGCCACGGCCATTTCACACTGAAGGAACTTTTGCTCGTTTTAATAAGGTTAACGCTAGTTTATCCAAATGTCAATGATAATATTAGGAGACTGTTTACTAATTACCGCGTGTCATTGCGAGGCGTCCCGAGCGCAAGCGAGGGAACTCGCCAAAGCAACCGTGGAACATTAACGTATGTACTTTATGTGGGTTGCCTGAGTTATTTAATTAGGGTATCCTTCTAAGTAATGATGGAGGGATTAGTGCAGCAGGTAGCGCAAGCAAGATATTGAGGGTTAACCATGGTTGATTTAGATAATGCCTCCGTTTACCGACAATTTGATAAGTCAGGAATGCTTAATCACCTGCACGAATTTCCTGAGCAATGCCAGAAGGCCTGGGAAAAGGTCCTGAAGTTTGAGCTACCCCGCGAATATACCAGAATATCTAATATCATTATCCTGGGGATGGGTGGCTCTGCTATCGGCGGTGATATTGCGCGTCGGCTTGCTCTGGCTGAAAGCAAATTGCCTGTTTGGGTACACCGGGATTATGGACTGCCGGCATTTGTTGACGCGAGCACCCTGGTCATCGCCTCAAGCTATTCAGGGGATACCGAAGAGACCCTGTCTGCGTTCACCGAATCGCTAAGGACCCCGGCCAGAAAGCTGGTCATCACCTCAGGCGGCAAACTTAAGCATTTAGCCGAAAATGAAGGCATTCCTGCTTTCGTGGTGGACTACCAGGCGCCTCCCAGGGCTGCCTTCCCCCATAATTTTGTTCCTCTGGTGGGCATTTTTCAGAAGCTTGGTTTGCTTAGAGATAAGTCGGCAGATTTGCAAGAGGCGGTGGACATTCTGAACAAACTGTCAAGAGAGTTCATGGAAACCAGGTCCCTTACTTCCAATCCCGCCAAGCAACTGGCAGCCAAGCTGTGGGGGCATATAGCAGTCATTTATGGAGCAGAGATGCTCTCAGAAGTAGCCCAGCGCTGGAAGGCGCAATTTAACGAGAACAGCAAGGCCTGGGCCTTCTTTGAAAGTTTCCCTGAACTCAATCATAATGCTGTAGTCGGCTACGAATTCCCGCTCGAGGCAAAGGAAAGGATATTCGTGCTTATGCTGCGCTCCTCTTCGCTTCGTTCCCGAAGCCTGCTTCGCTACGAGGCTACCGCTAAGTTGCTGGCCAAAACGGGAATCGCTTATGAATTTGCGGAGGCCAGAGGGGAAAGCGCCTTAGCTCAGGTGATGAGTCTGGTTCTCCTGGGCGATTATTCCAGTTTCTATCTAGCAATGCTAAACGAAGTTGACCCAACATCTATAGATGCGATAAACTTTATAAAGCAGTACCTCGCCCAGTCCGTTGTTCCGAGTGACTAGGGTAGAACTGAAAGGGCATAGTTGGTCGGGAAGATGTGTGGGCAAGCCAACAGGCACAACAGCGGGCTGCTGCGGCGATTCTTTTATCTATGGGTAATTCTAAACAGGGTTGACCCGACCCCTATAGATGCGATAAACTTTATAAAGCAGTATCTCGCCCAGTCCGTTGTTCCGAGTGACTAGGGTAGAGCTGAAAGGGCATAGTTGGTCGGGAAGATGTGTGGACAAGTCAACAGGTATGGTAGAAGGGTGGCTGGGTGAAAGCTTTAGTTCTGGCTGCCGGCAAAGGCACAAGACTTAAGCCGCTAACTAACACTATCCCGAAGCACCTCCTACCAGTGGGCAATAAGCCGATTTTATTTCATGTGCTGGACTATATAAAAGAAACTGGCATCAAAGATATCGGCATCGTTGTATCTCCAGACTCCGGCCCTCACATAGAGGAAGCCACAGGTACTGGCTCAGAGTGGGGAGGGAAGATTACATTCATCGTCCAGCCTGAACCCCTGGGGCTGGCGCACGCTGTCAAGGTAGCCCAGGGCTTCCTCGGCAATTCACCTTTTCTCATGCTCTTGGGCGACAACCTCATCCAGGAAGGCGTCAAAGGTTTCCTGGACGAGTTCCACGCTTCCAACTCCGATACCAGCATTCTCCTCAAGGAAGTGCCCGACCCCAAGGCTTTTGGCGTAGCTGAGCTCGACTCTTCAGGAGGAGTGGTACATCTGGTAGAAAAGCCCAAGAAACCCAAGAGCAACCTGGCCATAATCGGAGTTTACCTTTTCACTGCTGAGATTCACAAAGCTATAGCTCAGACAAAGCCTTCCTGGCGGGGGGAGCTGGAGATAACCGACGCCATCCAGAAGCTTCTGGAGATGGGAAAGAGGATTAGAAGCCACCTTCTCCGGGGGTGGTGGCTTGACATCGGCAGCAATGATGGGCTCATTGAGGCTAATCGCGTTGTTCTTGATGCCTTCTTGAAGCGGGACATTAAAGGGGAAGTGGATTCGCAAAGCCGCATCGTCGGCAGAGTCCAAATCGGGGAGGGAACAAAATTAGAAAGCAGCCTTGTTCGAGGTCCGGTATTTATCGCGGCAAATTGTCGGATAAAAAATTCCCTTATCCAACCTTTCACCAACATCAGGGCTGGGACGGTGGTCGAGGACTCATCCCTGGAGCATTCGGTAATACTGGAGAATTGCCAAATTTTGAAAATCCAGCACCTGGCTGAAAGTGTCATCGGTAGAAATACGGTATTAGCTGGACAGGGGAAAAGCCCTGAGAAGATACGGCTGTTCATAGGTGATGATTGCAAAGTGGAATTGGAGTAGAAAATCATGCAGAGGTTACTAATTGTTTCAAATAGGCTGCCTCTCACTATTCAGGAGAGGAAAGGCGATTTGCACGTTGAGCTCAGTGTTGGTGGCCTGGCTACAGGTCTAAGTTCGTGGTACAAATCCTGCCACAGCATCTGGATAGGATGGGCGGGGATAGGCCGGAAAAAAATAAAAGAGGAAACAGATATCGTGGCGAGATTGCTATCTGAAAACTGCTACCCGGTTTCTCTCTCCCAGTACAATGTCGAAGCCTACTACCACGGGTTCTGTAACAGAACTATCTGGCCCCTTTTTCACTACTTCCCCCTCTATGCAGAATACAGCGAAGATTTCTGGCAGGCTTATGAACGAGTCAACACAGCTTTCGCCAACGTAGTTGCTGAAGTTGCCAAACCTAATGATATTATCTGGATACACGATTATCACTTAATGCTCCTCCCCAAGCTCTTAAGAGAAAGGTTGCCAAAGGCAACAGTAGGTTTCTTCCTCCACATCCCCTTTCCGTCTTTTGAAATATTTCGCTTGTTACCATGGCGTAAACAAATTCTGGAAGGACTTTTAGGCGCAGACCTCGTAGGTTTCCACACCTATGACTACACCGGGCACTTCCTGGACAGCGTGCATCGTCTATTGGGTTATGAAGTGGCTATGGGGCAGATCACCGCGGCCGATCGGGTAGTGAGGTCAGATGCATTTCCCATGGGGATAAACTATGAACAATTCTCCAGCGCTGCCCAGGATCCAAAGGTGCAAAAGGAGAGAAAAAGGTTTCACAAAAAACTAGGAGATTGCCAGGTAATTCTTTCAGTGGACCGTCTGGATTACACCAAAGGCATCCCCCAGCGATTGAGAGCTTTCAGTGTGTTTCTGAACAGGAACCCAAAGTTCAAGAGGAAGGTAATTTTTATTTTGCTGGTAGTCCCCTCACGCACAGGAGTGGAACGCTATATGCAATTGAAGAAACAGGTAGATGGACTTGTGGGTGAAATCAACGGAAAACATGGGACTATAGGCTGGATGCCAGTCTGGTACCTATACCGCTTTTTACCCTTCCACTCCCTCGCCGCCCTTTACAGCCTGGCTGATGTTGCCCTTGTTACCCCTCTCAGAGACGGGATGAATCTTGTAGCCAAAGAATACACGGCAACCAAGACAGACGGGAAAGGGGTTTTAATACTTAGTGAGACTGCCGGATCTGCTCAAGAGCTGGGGGAGGCGATTATAATAAATGCCAATAACCAGGAAGAGATTGCCCAGGCACTGGCAAAAGCCTTGGAAATGCCAGAACAAGAGCAAATAGAGCGCAACCGCATAATGCAAAAACGCCTGCGTCGTTACAACGTGGTGCGATGGGCAAATGAATTTGTGGATAAACTGCTTTCCACCAAGAAACTTCAACGGGAGATGGAAGAAAAGGCATTGACCTATGAGATGCAGAGGAAATTAGCCAGCGATTTCCAAGAGAGCGATAAGGCATTACTCCTATTGGATTATGATGGCACACTTGTCCCTTTTTCACCCAAACCAGCGGAAGCAATGCCAGGAGCCAAGCTCCTGAGATTGCTTGAAAGGCTTACCAAAAATCCTCGAACCGAAGTAGTGCTCATCAGTGGACGCGATAAAGACACCCTGGAGAAATGGTTTGGCGGTCTCAATGTGGGGTTGGTGGCTGAACATGGCGCGTGGATAAAAGAAAAGGGTGGAGGATGGGAGACGATAGAGACCCTGACAAGTGAGTGGAAGGAAGAAGTGTATCCGATACTCGAGTCATGGGTGGATAGAACCCCGGGCTCCTTCATTGAAGAAAAAGAGTTCTCCCTTGTCTGGCATTATAGAAAAGCTGACCCCAGTCTAGGTGAGCTTCGAGCCCGGGAGCTGATCAACAATCTCTCAAATACAATTGCCAATTTAAACCTTCAGGTGTTGGAAGGAAGTAAGGTAGTGGAGGTGAAAAACACCGACATAAACAAGGGGCGCGCGGCTTTAATATGGATTTCGAGAGAGAAATGGGACTTTGTATTGGCAATAGGCGATGATTGGACCGATGAGGATACTTTCAAGGCTCTCCCTTCTACAGCGTGGTCTATAAAGGTGGGGTTTGGTGCTTCGGCAGCTAGATTCAGCCTTAGTTCCCCAAGCAAAGCGACTTCTCTGTTAAGAAAAATGGTAGGAGGAAAAATGTAGTTGCCCAATTCATCGGGCTCCCTCCTTTGTCATTGCGAGGCTGACGAAGTCAGCCGAAGCAATCTCCAAGCTAAATTCTAAACTCAAAGCACTAAATCTTAAGCAAATCCCAATATCTAAATTCAAAGTTCAAAGTCCTTTTGGTCATTGGGCTTTCGGTCATTTGATATTGTTTAGGATTTAGGATTTTATTTTCCTGGATTGCCACGCCCCGGCAAGTCGGGGCTCGCAATGACAAAAAGCGAAGTGCTTGACGAATCAGGCAACTACAAAAATCGGACCCTCTTCCGCTTGCTCAACTTGATCCAGGGGTGAAAGCTGATTATGCATTCAGTACAGACTTCACAGACTTCCTTGCTCACAGCCCCACTTACAACCATGTTTATGGCCATGAGATAATCGGCAATCCTATCAGGAAGGAGAAAGTGCTGCTCCACATACTCTCTGCCCCTTTTGCCCATCGTCTCAGCGGCCTTGGGGTTCTCCAGGAAATAGATTACCTTTTGTGCCGTCTTGCGTGATGTCTGGTAAAAGTAACCGGTATCGCCGTCCCGAATCTGAAGGGGTATGGCACCCACGTCAGCGCCTATCACCGGTTTGCCCTTCCACAATGCCTCAGTAATCACCAACCCGAAGCCTTCCCTGGTAGATGGCTGCATTATCACTCTGGCGGCCCGCTGGAGCGCATTCACCTCCCTATGATTCTCCAGGCGGTCGTCCAGCGCCAGATTTAGCACGTGGATGTCTTCATCGTTCTTTGTGTCTTCATAAACTCGGGACAGAATTCTCTCTCCTTCCGGGTCATCGGCAGCCAAGCCACCTGCCAATATAAGCTGGCATTTTCGCTCCTCCCTCACCCGGCGGTAGGTGGCAATAGTCCTGTCTATTCCCTTCCAGGGGTCAAATCTCCCAATCTGAGCAATGATTGGGACTCTGGGGTCTATGTGGTATTTAGTGAGAACCCTATCTATCCCCCCCTGGCTCAATTCCCTATTCTTCTCAGAAAGAGGGTCAATGAAGGGAGGGATTATGAACTTGGGCACCGGCCACCGTGAGATAATGTAGTGAGCCGCTGAAAATATGGCGGCATCATATCGCCCAGCCCACTCGGTAAAGAACTCCCACAAACCAGGGTTGTCCTCTATAGTCTCTTTATCAATATCTATGTGGCATCTCCAGAGCCAGGTTTGCCCCGGTCTTCTGAGATAGCGATTCAAGCCCAGTGGCTGTGGGTCATGCACATCTATCACGTCAGGTTCATAGTCAATAAGATTCTGCTTGGCACACTCCTTGAGGGTAGATAGGTAAATCTGTCGACGCTCTGGACTGAAGGAGCCTGTCTTGCCCTGTAGTAAGTTGTGTAGCTCCTTCGTGGACTCGAAATACTCCTTGGAGCCACAAATAACCTTCCACTCAGTTTCTACACCCAGCATATTCAGGAACGGGACAGCGCTGTAAAGCATCTCGGCGACACCACCACCTTGGGCGCTAGCATTCAGGGTTAGCATTTTTAAGCCTTTCACCCGCTGAGCTATCTTCTGCAGTCTCTCCACTCTCTCCTCCCCCAAGATAGGGACATAAGCCTCCGGAGGAAACGTGGAGAAAGGGCAAAAGTTCTTTCTCTTACTGTAGACTGTTCCATCTGCCAGGACGGAAGAGATGCCTTCTTTCGTCATTTAAAATCCTCGCTCCGACTTGTCGGAGTTATACCAAACCGAAGCCACCTTACACCACATAATTGACTGATTTTACACCTGATAGCACACATTGGCAAGCCCTGCCTCACCAGAGTTAAATCCTGAAATAGCTGCCGAATGGTTATCGAGCCCCCGCTCCTATGGCAGCCCCATCAGGGATGAGTTTCAGGATTTCTTGCCTGGCTTTCTGCCACTCCTCAACAATTCATTCAACTACAATGTAGCGGTTCTCTCCTGCCCCCAAGCCATGCCTCAAAGCTGTCATAACCTGGGGTAACTGCCAGGGGTCCGTCACGAGCTTGTTATTGGCCGCATAAGCCAGGAGCACTTTAATCGCTTCGACATCAATAGCCACAAGATCCCCGGAAGCAAGCACCACTTCAGGCTTCGCCAATTGGCCCTTGGCAGGACCACCTGAAACGAAGGCCTTTCTGCCATCCATGATTATGAGATTTGGTTGCCAGCACAGGCTGATTTCCGCAATCTTTTGCTCCAAGTGGCGAGCGTGAAGAGCACGCCGCTCGCCAGGGTGTATAAAGCCTACCGCAAGCTTCAGCGCCCCCGAAAATCGTGCTATATTATGGGTTTTCATGCAGGGCAGATATACTATCTTGTCAGCTTCATAGGCTGAGCGTGGCATGGAAACAGAGCTCAGATAGTCCCCATTAACCTTGACCCTTACCCAATCATCAGGCTTATCATCGAAAGCAATGAGCTCCACCCCCAAATCACGCGCTAACTCGAACATGCCCACTTTCCTGAACACCTTCCTGGTGGGTCTCCATATCCCTCCAGAGCTTTCGCCTATTGTAACTTTTGCTCCCGCTTCCAGGAGGAGTTCGACTACGGCGCGCAGAAACACCAGGTCGGTAGAGCCAGGATACGGGTCCTGGCTGTTAAAATTTGGCTTAAGCAGAACCCTGTCGCCCTTGCCTATAACCGGCTCCAGGGAACCCAGCAGTGCGATGGCCTTATCAATAGCAGCCCTGATGTCTCCACCTGCCTTCACCTTAGCCACCAGAGCCTGGCCATTTCTGAGCCAGGGGTTGGCAGGGCGAGGCCTGGGGTCAACAAGCGGAATATCCCTGGGCGCCCCATCAGTGAGGAAGTGATAAACCCCAACAAGCTTATCTCCAAAATCCGTCATTTGTGTTCCCGCGTGCGAACGGCAACTTTTAAGTCCTGCCATGCCCATAACAAGTTTTTGGTTTTCAAATATTTGTGCATTTCAGCAGCCTAATTTTTCAGCAACTTCTAATTAGAGCTTAGTATCTCCTCCAGCACCTCTGTCCATTTGTCCCCCAGGAGCCTGGTGTCTAACTTGATTTGTGTGGCACCTATTTTAACTGCGCCATCGATAGGGCTGGTGACTATCAGCCGTCGGCCATCGGTCTGTGGCTTTATTACAATTTGCCTTCCCTGCGTGGAAACAGAGCTTACCTCGGCCCGTGCAGCCAGAACCTTGATTTTCACCATGTAAAGAAGATTTTGCACAGGCCCGGGCAAAGGACCGAATCTATCTTTGAATTCTTGAGCCACGTCCTCTACTTCCTCGATATGCTCCACCTTGGCCAGTCTGTGGTAAAGGCTTAATCGAGTATTTAGATTGGAAACATACTCTTCCGGTATGTGGGCGTCTAAGGGCAGGGATATGTTGGGCAATTCCTTCGCTTCGCCGGCAACGACACTCTTCCTCACTTCGCCAGCTTGCTTTGCTTTTAACTCCTCTACTGCCTCAGCCAGCAATTGGCAATAAAGGTCAAAGCCCAGGGCAGCGATATGCCCGCTTTGCTTGACACCTAAAAGATTGCCCGCTCCCCGAATTTCCAGGTCCTTCATAGCGATACCGAACCCCGAACCCAGTTCGGTAGCCTCGACGATAGTCCTGAGCCTCTTATAAGCCTGGGGGGTTAGCTGCCTCCCCTTGTCAAAGAAGAAATAAGCATAAGCCTGGTTGATACCGCGACCCACCCTGCCCCTCAACTGATAAAGCTGAGCCAGGCCGAACCTGTCAGCCTGGTCAATAATCAGCGTATTAACATTAGGCATATCCAGACCTAATTGGATAATAGTGGTGGTCACCAGAATATCATACTTGCCAGCGATAAAATCCGTCATCACCTTTTCCAATTGCTCTTCAGGCATTCGCCCATGAGCTATAGCTATTCGAGCTTCGGGCACTAAATCCTGTAATTTGCTGGCAGCCCAAGCAATGCTCTGAACGCGGTTATGGACAAAGAAGACCTGACCATTCCTCTCCAGTTCACGCAATACCACCTGCCTGACCAGAGTGCCATCGTAAACCCCGACATAGGTCTTGACAGACAGACGTTCTTCAGGAGGCGTTCCCACGATGCTCATATCCCTGATTCCGGTTAAAGACATGTGAAGGGTGCGCGGGATAGGAGTAGCACTAAGAGCCAGGGTGTCCACTTCCTTCCTTATCTGCTTGAGTTTTTCTTTCTGCACCACGCCAAACTGTTGTTCCTCATCGATTATTACCACTCCCAGCTCTTTGAATGTGATGTCTTTTTGCAACAGGCGATGAGTGCCAATACATATGTCCACAGTGCCATTGGCTAAGCCTTCAAGGACTTCCCGTTCTTTTTCCGGGGGACAGAAGCGGCTCAGCATTTCTACTCTTAAGGGAAAAGTTTGTAACCTCTCAGTAAAGGTAATGAAATGCTGCTGAGCCAGCACGGTGGTCGGGACCAGAATAGCTACTTGTTTATTATCCATAACCGCCTTAAAGGCAGCACGCAATGCTATCTCGGTTTTGCCATAGCCCACATCCCCACAGATGAGCCGGTCCATGGGCTTAGCTTTTTCCATGTCCTCTTTAACCGCCATGACTGCCTCAATCTGGTCTGGTGTTTCCATATAAGGAAATGATGCCTCTAGCTCCTGTTGCCACAGTGAATCTTCACAGAAAGCGAAGCCAGGAGCTACTTCCCGAGCAGCATAAAGGTCAAGCAGCTCGTGAGCAATTTCCGCCACTGATTCTTTAACCCTTTTCTTTGTCCTTTGCCATTCTGGGGTTCTCAAACGGCTCAAGTGTGGTGCCTGGTCGCCAGCACCGATATAACGGCTGACGCGGTCTATCCGTTCAGTAGGCACATAGAGCTTGTCACCAGCGGCATACTCTAAAACAAGGTATTCTCTCTCCATTCCATCGGAGGACATCCTGGCCAGACCGTGGAACCTGGCGATGCCATGGTCGACATGGACGACATAATCGCCAGGAGCTAACTGAGGAAGAAACCATTGGTGAGGTATTGGCCTCTTCTTGCCTGCTCGCGGCTGCTTCACAAAGCCGAAGAGCTCGACATCAGTGATAAGGGTCAGCCTGTCATCCAGTAGCCAGCCTCCGTCCAGTGAGCCCTGGAGCACGGTGATTGAACCGGGCGGAGATATCTGTTCTATCTGTGACGAGGGCGAAGTATGAATGTCCTCTTTCTGGAGAAGTTCAGCCAAACGATTTGCCTGATGGCTGACTACGAACACGCGCTGTCTTTGTTCCACCATTTGCTTAGCTGTTTTGAGGAACCTTTCCAGTTGGCTTCCATAACTCTGGGCTCTGATGAAGGGCAAAGCCTGTCCATAGCCCCGGGCGGCATCCCATGTTTCCAGCGCCAGGCGATGCTTCTCTTTCATCTGCGACTCTAATTCTTCCCAGGTGAAGTAAGGAGAGGGAAAGTCCTCAGGCAGCTCGCCTCTTTCCATCTTTGTGGCTCTTAGTTCTTGAGCTTCTTCGTTTAGCCTGGTGATGGTAAGTTCAATTCCTTCAGGGTCATCGAGAACAAGCAAGGCATCACCGCCAAGGTAATCAAATACGCTTCCAGCTACCACTTCAGAGCTATCAGCTATTGGTATGAACTCTTTGGCCGGGGTGACAATCAACGAGGATACGGAGCTGGTTGAGCGTTGGCTTTTCGGGTCGAAGCACCTCATGCTCTCTATCTGGTTGCCAAAGAACTCTATTCGAACTGGCAACTGGCTGCAAGGGGGGAAGACATCAATAATGCCACCTCGTTTGCTCATCTGCCCGGGCACCTCGACAACGTCCTCCACTTCGTAGCTCATGCTTTGCCATCGGCGCAGTAGCTCCCGGGGCTCAGCAGCCATGCCCGGCTTCAGAATATGGCAAGCAGCCACAAAATCCCTTTGCGGGATGGTTTTACTCATGATTGCCAGGGCTGAGGTCACTATCAAGGGAGCTTTAGTCATCCTGAGTGCCAGCGAAGGGTCTTCGGATTCTTCGCGGGGACTGCTATCAAGGAGATTCTTCGGCCGCTTCCCCTTCGCTATGCTCAGGGCTTCGGCTTCTCCCTCAGAATGATGCCCCTCCCCTCCGTCATTGCGGGGCACAAAGTGCCGAAGCAATCTCGGTGGGGAATGGATGGGCTGGTAAAGCGCTAAGGTGGCTAATGCCCTCAACCTCTCCAGCATCTGATAGCTGACAGCCGATAGCTGAGAACTGCCATAAGGCAGGAAGTCGAGCTCAGGGAGACGATGCAACTCGGCCGAAGGTGAACACCAGGCTCGAAGCTGCTCATGAAGCTTTCTGGCACTCTCAGGCTGACCAGTCACCACCATGAGGGGCAAATTAAGCTCTCCGTAAAGAGCGGCGATCAAGTAAGGTTTGGCGGCATCAAGTATGGTTGCCTTATGCTCACCTTTTACTGTGGACAGCTCCCCCACCAATTGCCTGTAGACAGGCACTTCTTTGAGCAAAGAAAGCAAACAAGAGAGATTCATACGAAAAATACCAATGCCCTCGTTAAGCTAATCCTATAACTTCTTCTTGAGCGAATCTACCTTCTCCTTCATACCCTGGGCCTTGTCTCGCCGGTCGTCAATTTTAACCGTGGTCAACACCCTGGCAACCCCCTCCCCAAAGGTCCCTTCGTGCATCTTCTTTACCACTGCTAGAATCCTGTCTAAGTCACCTTCTATAATTGTTCCCATTGCGGTCATCTCGTACCTTATGTCCTTTTCCTGCTCCAGGACCTTGACCGCCCGTGCCACGTATTGGCTGACTGAAGGAGTCTTCGTTCCTAACGGGACAACGCTTACCTCGGCTATCGTCATTCGCTCACCTCCTCGCATATCCAGATTTTTTGTAGTTGCCCCGATGAAATCGGGGCCATCAGTGTCAATATATTATGTCAACCAAACGGAGGCCCTTCCGCCCTCACTCATCGGAGAACCTCTGTGCTTAGTGCTATTTTAACAGCAATGATAAAATAACTAGAAATATATGAAGGAATTAATTGAGAGCCTGGCCAGAAAGGCTGGCGATACCCTGATGAAGCATTTTCGCCAGGACTGGGCTTTGCTCAAGAAGCGAAGCACAGCCAAGGAAGCAGCCACCAGGTATGACAAAAAGGTGGACAAATTGATTATTGAAGAAATCAAGAGGCATTATCCTCACCACAGCCAGCTCACTGAGGAAAGCGGTTTTCTCCAGGGTGACCCTGATTGGCTTTGGATTGTAGATTCTTTGGATGGCACAGGTGATTTTGCCAATTTCAACCCTTTCTTTTCCGTGTGCATAGCCCTGATGCACCAAAGCGAACTTCTACTGGGGGTAATTTATGCCCCGGCGATTGATGAGTTTTACTTTGCTGAAAAGGGCAAAGGTGCTTACTTAAACGGGGTAAAGATTCAAGTATCCGATGTATCAGACCTCGGCCAGAGCTACATTTTCTACTGTGAAGGTGGAGAGAAAAACCGGGGAAGAACAGGCGAGCTTCTGTATAAGGTTTACCCCTGGGTTACGGACATACGCAAGCTAGGTTCGGCTGGTCTGGAAACAGCCTGGGTTGCCGTCGGCAAAGGAGAGGCTTACTTCTCCACCAGGATAGAGCCCTGGGATGTTGCCCCCGGTGTCTTATTAGTCCAGGAAGCTGGTGGAAAGGTTAGTGATTTTCAGGGCAATCCCTGGAGGCCCCAAACAAGCGACCTTTTATTCTCCAACGAAAAGCTTCACGAGAGGATATTGAGCTTGATTTCTTCTCAGTGATATAAAGGAGGGGGAATGAACGAAGGGGAAGAATCTCGTGACACTCAGGGCGAGCTCTGTTAAAGAATGACATTATTAAACGCCATAGCACTATGTCACCAGAGAAAGCAATTATAAAGACACTGGGAGGAAAAGAAATTACCATAACGGAACAAACTCCCATCCCCTGCTTTCGCTGTGGCATCTGCTGCACCAGCTACCAGGCTCCACTTACCCCCGAAGACATAGGCAACATTGCCTCAGCTCTGGGAATATCGAGCTCAAAGTGCATCTCCAGATATGCTCTGAAGGTGCCGATAAAGGAAGGTTACCTGCTCAAGCACACAAAGAAAGGCTGCGTCTTCCTGGCCTGGGATGCGGATGGGAAAGCCCGCTGCACCATATATCCCTCGCGTCCTAAAGCTTGCCGGGAATGGACCCCCAGCCTGTCCAAGCCCGAATGCCTCGAAGGACTAGCTAAACTCAAGTCCAGAGGGCAAATAATGCTGCTGAACGAACTCTTCCCGTCCCATGAGGAGCAAAAAGAGCTTCACCTGTCTCTGGAGAAAGCTCCTCCTCAGTCCTAACCTTCTGGTCTAGTTCAGATAGATGGGTGACACTTTATATGTTTGTCGCCACTACATCCACCCAACGCGTAGGGTCGGGGCTTGTCCCCGACCATTTTTGTCATTGCAAGCCCTTCTCTTTTGTCATTCTGAGCGAAGCGAAGAATCTGATCACGCTCAGGGTAGACTCCACGTGTCAATTCCCATCCCCAACACCCCACCGAGATTGCTTCGGCTGACTAAAGTCAGCCTCGCAACGACAGAAAGGAGGTGTCATTACGAGCCGGAGGCGTGGCAATCTCTGGGATTGGGAGGCGAGGATAAACCTCGCACCTTTTTACAGAGGAAGCAGAACTTCTGAAGCCACAGGCTATTGTTCAGGTACTGGTTCAAAAAGCTGCATCTTTATCATCGCTCAGGCGCTGCCCACATTGTGCTTGCTTGCCGATGATAAAGTCGTTTAAAATCAACACCAAAACAGAGCCTGGCATTAATTTAGTGAGCAATAAAGGAGGCTAAAGATGAACACGTTTGCGGGAAAAGTAATACTGGTAACCGGCGGGAGTTCCGGCATCGGCCGCGCCACAGCAATCAAATTTGGAGAACGGGGTGCCAAGGTAGTGGTGGCCAGCCGTAGGGAAAAAGAGGGAAAGGAAACGGTGGAGATGATAAAAAAGGCTGGCGGCGAAGCGATGTTTGTCCAAACTGATGTGCGGATTGCCTCACAGGTTGAAAACATGGTGAACCAAACCGTAAGAAAATACGGACACCTGGATATCGCCTTTAACAACGCCGGGGTAGGAGGCATAATGGCCCGGCTGATACGGACGACCGAGGAGCTTTTTGACGAATTGGTGGATACCAACTTTAAGGGCGTCTGGTTGTCCATGAAATACGAAATACCGGTGATGCTGGAACAAGGTGGCGGAGTCATTATAAATAATGCCTCCATCGCCGGGGTGTCCACCGCGGAAAGATTGTCCGTCTACAGCGGAAGCAAACACGCTGTCGTGGCCATTTCCAACGCAGCGGCGAGCGAGTATGGCAGGGACAACATCCGGGTAGTCTCCATCTGCCCCGGGTGGATCAAAACCCACATGACTGAAGACCTGCGTTCCCGGAAGGACGCCGATACCATGATTCAGGGCAACGTACCTTTGAAGAGATTAGGCGAACCTGAAGAAGTGGCTGAAATGGTAATCTGGCTGGCCTCGGACGCTGCCTCCTACGTTAGCGGCGGCGCCTTCATCATCAGCGGAGGGATGAACGTCTAGCGCCCTGCCAAAACTATTCTGGCAAATGTCATTCCCGCGGATACTTTCCCAACAAGGTCAGACTGTCCAACAAACCCGAATTACCTTGCTGGACAAGAAGGATTTAGAGCCCACGCATCCGCTTATTTTGTTAGTCTTAAGATTTTAGCGGCGTTGCCTCCCATTATCCCTTCGATTTCCTCGTCTTTAAACTCAATTCCTTGCTCCTTTACTGAGTCTGGAATTTCGGTAAAGGCTTTGACCCACCTTTCCTGACTAATTAGCAGCTTCAGAAAGGGGTAATCGCTGCCGAACAGCACTCTCTGCCACGAGACCGAGTCCAACAATGTCCTCAGAGCTTTGTAAAATTCCAGAGGGCGGAGAAGCCGTGGCTGCCATACAGATAAATCAAGGTAAACATTTGTTGCGTTGTTACAGATTGCCACTGCCTCCGAGTACCAGCATCCACCAGTATGTGCCAGAATGATGGGCAGGTCAGGAAAGTCCATGGCTACCTCCTGCACATAAATGGGCTGGCAATATTTAAAATAAAGTGGTTTCAGCACCTCCCCTGTATGGAGCAGAACAGGAACCCCATATTCCAATGCCTTCTCATAAATGGGATAACATGCCTTGTCGTTGGGATAGAAACCGGCAGCCGAATGGAATTTAATCCCCTTCATACCCCATTCCTTGAGAAATCTTCCAACCAATTCGCCAGATTTATTTCTTCTAGGGTCTATGCCGGCAAAAGCAATTAATCGCTGGGGATATTTCTCCGCCGCATCAGCATAAACCTTGTTTATCTCTTCAATACTTAGCTTGGGTTCACCAAGGTGGCGAGCCAGACCCCAATCAATCACCAACAGCACACTTTTATCAATCCCGGCAGCATCCATATCCTTGACTATCATGTCACCGGAAATATCCCAAAGCTCCGGCAATCGTCTTTGCACCTTTTCCACTGGCCTATTAATCCTCAGCGCCCCAACCTCTGCCCAACCATCCCAAAAAGGCTGGGCAACACTATCATAATCACAAAGATGCGTATGAATATCGATGATCATATCGCCCTCCTCTTCAATTCCGTCATGAACCTGGCAAAATTGTTTTTAGCAACGTAACCCTCCGGAGCAACTACTCCCTTCGCCTTAATGCTGCCATGAGCTAGCATATACACTCCTGTTGAAGTCGGAGCGCTCGTTGCCCCAGCCATAGTACAGGTGGCACCGCCATATACATACTGCTGAGCCATGCTCACCTCCTCTATCCGATTTTATAGCATAAAAACACAAAAACATATAACTTTTCCAAGGTGAGTCGCCTGGAGCTTAACTCAAAATGAGCCCACCTGTGCGCCCCATTCAATATCCCCAATGAACCGTCGGCGATGAAGGCGGGAGACCTTTCGCCAACGTTCATGGTGACAAAATAAAAAACCTACTTTTATAGTTGATTTTGGAATATAACAAGAGCTATACTCATCATGCCGAATTCAAGACAGTCAAGGATGTGGGGTAGCGAAGTGTTGGCTGATATCTATGCGAGTATTGCTCCTGAGTACGCCACACCCTCTGGAGGAGAGCCCACTCCCTCCACTCTCCCTAAGTTATTTGGCCAGTGTCCTGGCTCGAGAGGGTATTAAGGTCAAGATTCTGGATTTCCTGGTGACCCAGTACCATCCCAGGAAGCTGAGGCGAGAACTGGAGGAGTACCGACCCCATCTTGTGGGCGCCACCTGCGTTACCTTGAACTATCCCATTGCCAGGAGGATGCTCAAGGCATGTAAAGCTTTCGACCCACACATCCTCACCGTTATCGGCGGCCCTCACGTTACCTTTGCCCCGGAGGAGACACTGCTCCAGTCACCATGGATTGATGCCATAGTCATCGGTGAGGGGGAGAGAACCCTGGTCGAATTGGTCAGGGCAGTGGAAGAAGCCAAAGACATCCACCAGGTGCCCGGGATTGCCTTTGCAGATGGAGGCATGGTGGTAAAGACACCCCCCCCAAGCTCGCATTGAGAACCTCGACCAGCTACCTTTACCAGCACGCGAGTTGTTGCCCATGGCGAGGTACCGCGCCCTGGGCACCCCGTGCACGGTAATAACCAGCCGTGGCTGCCCCTATAGCTGCATCTTCTGCTCAGGACGTCGGATGTTTGGCCCCAAGGTCCGTTTTCGCAACCCCGGGCTTGTGGTGGATGAGATTGAGAAACTCCAGCGTGATTTCGGGCTTGCGAAAATCAACATTGCTGATGACACCTTTACCCTCAACCACCACCACACCCGAGCAGTGTGCGAGGAAATGCTCAGGCGTAACCTGAAGATAAAATGGAGCGTTTTTGCCCGGGTGGATAGGATTAGCGAGGACATGGCTCAGCTAATGAAACGGGCCGGCTGCGAATGGGTACTATTTGGCGTCGAGTCGGCGGATGAGGAAATCCTGAAGACCATAAGGAAGGGAATCACCTCCGACGGGGTGCGGCGCGGGGTGAAGATAGCCGCTGAGGCCGGCATCAACGTCTTCAATTCCTTCATTCTCGGCCTTCCCGGGGAAAGTTGGAATACAGCTCTCAAGTCTATGGCCTTTGGCGATGAGCTTTATCACAAATATGGCGCCAAGTATGGCTTCCATATCCTGTCCCCTCTCCCCGGAACCGAACTATACGAGAGAGCTAAGGACTATGGCATTCGCATCCTCAGCCGAAACTGGGCCCGCTATAACGCCAACGAGCCCATCACCGAGACAGCGACCATGAGCAGAGAGATGATAAAAGAGGCCATGTCTATCTATGACCGGGGGATAGAAGATGCCTGGGATGATATAAAGCGCCGGGCTAAAGACGGAGATGCCCAGTGTGCTGAGATAATCGAAGGAAAGGAAAGAGAGGAATTCGTGTGGACCCTGCTTCATGGAGATGTCATCGAGGGGCTCGGGGGGATGGCATCAGCCACCGCCCTGAATCCCAGTAACGCCGAGGCCGAACTAGCCCGCCGAGTTTCCCGGAAGTTAGGCCTCGACATCGAGGTAGCCCAGCGGCGAATGGGCGAATTGATAGCAAAGAGAGTTTTGCGGCTGGAGCCGAGAAGAAATGGCCTGCGATGGCAGTGGAGCGATACTCAAAGGCTCAAGCTGGCTAGCGAGATTATGCCTGCCACATCGTGCGAAGCTTGATGCTCACTTACGGCACATTCCAAAGAGTTTCCCGTTCATCCATGGTGAGCCGCCTAGAACTCGAACCAGAACCGGCTAATCTGTGGAAATCTGAATCCAGGCAACATCGCCAAATTAATCGTGGAAGCGGCCGAAATTGCTACAGCTTATCGAGAATTGCTCCCTTGGAGGCGATAACTTCCTTATACTAGTATACTGAATCCTTGAGTATCTTTCTTATTCATAGCAATTCTTCTTTAAGAGCACTTATGTGCCTGGTTTTGCTGCAAAGACCAAAGAAATTTAAGAAGATATCCCCTTAACGAAATCTTCTATGGCTTTATTGACTACTTCTGGCTTCTCAGCAAGGACAAAGTGGCTAGCCTGGGGAATAATCACCACCCTGGAGTTAGCGATTTTGGCTCCTAAGTAATTAGCGTATTTCACGGGGGTCATTACGTCCAATTCACCACAGATAATAAGGACAGGTAGCTTTATCTCGTGAACTTTGTTCATGATGTCAAACTTATCACAGCAAAGGAAGTCATTGAGCATGACGGCAGGACCAATAGCCTTCTGTTTTTCTATGACTTCCCTTTTATAATCCTCCGGGGTTAAGCGATAGATTTCTTCGATTAGTTGATACCACTCATGGGGATTGCCCTTAATAGCCTCTTCACATGGAGCTAAAAACATAGGGTGAACTCTGAGCCTGGCTCCACTGCCGATGATGATAATTCCCTTCACCTCCAGGGGGTATCTTAGGGCATACATCAGGGCTATAGCCCCACCGAAGGAGTGCCCAGCCAAGACCACATCTTTATATCCCCTCCCTTTGATGTACTTCCTGAGCCAGTCAGCACATTCCTCTACTCTATTAAGGATTTGACCATGGGGGTGTCCGGGTAAGTTGACAGCATCACTATCTGGGAAGTAGTCGGTTTGATAGCGCCAGATGTCCCCATAAGCACCTGAACCGTGGACAAAAATGATTCTCATTCCCTTATTTGGTAAGATATTATAACAAAGAAGGGAGGTGTCAATTCCAAGATGACGGAAATCCAAAGTGTCTATTTTCCTGAACCAGGCAGTGAAAACACTGAGAAAACCTTTGAGGTAGCTAAGAGGAGAGCCGAGGAGTTAGGGATAAAAACCACAGTGGTAGCCTCTACCAGCGGGGAAACTGGGTTGAAGGCAGTGAAGGCGTTCGCCAGCTATAAGGTAGTGGTAGTTACTCATACTACAGGGCTTCAGGCCCCCGATGTTCAGGAATTAACCCCGCAAAACAGGGCTAAGATATTAGAGAAGGGGGGAGTAATTCTGACTGCCACCCATGCCCTTGGCGGGATTGGCAGGGCAGTTCGCCGTAGGTTCAATACCTATCAGGTGGATGAGATTATAGCTCAAACCTTGAGGGTTTTTGGGCAGGGCACCAAAGTAGCCTGTGAGATAGCCCTTATGGCTGCCGATGCTGGTCTCATAAGGACAGACGAGGAGGTAATCTCTATCGGCGGCACAGCGAGGGGAGCAGATACAGCACTGGTCGTTAAGCCAGCTCACACCCACGACTTTTTTGAGTTGAGGGTCAAGGAAGTCCTGTGCAAGCCAAGGTGATAGACTATTTTATTTGCTTTAGTGAATAAGTCAAACCACAAACCTGCTAGAGAAAAAATGAATAACGGGTTACAATAAAGGGCTAATTTAGAATAATCACACCGATGGAGGGAGATAAGCAATGATAAAGAGCCAAAATTTGTTAACCGAGGTCGAATCCAAGGAGCTTCTTAAGAAAGCAGGGATACCCCTTGTGGAAGCGAAGCTCGCCCGAAGTAAAAAAGAGGCTATTTCCATAAGCAAGGAAATGGGCCTTCCTGTAGTGTTGAAAATAAGCTCCCCCGATGTGGTTCACAAAAGCGATTCCGGCGGTGTTAAATTAGGACTGGCCAACGCTACTCAGGTAAGCAAGGCTTATAATGAAATTATATCCTCCGTTAAACAGGCATACCCTGAAGCCCAAATTGAGGGTGTGTCGGTACAACCGATGGTTCCGCTAGGAGTGGAGGTGATTGTGGGCATGAGCAAGGATCCTCAATTCGGCCCTGTACTCATGTTTGGCCTTGGCGGCATACTGGTAGAGGTGTTAAAGGACGTCTCTTTCAGAATAGTCCCGGTTACCGCAAGGGATGCCAGGGAAATGATTAGAGAATTAAAGGGATATCCCATATTGGAAGGGTACAGAGGCCAAAAGCCAGCCAGCATCCCGGCATTGGAAAAGCTAATAGTAAAGGTATCTCAGTTTGTAGAGGAAAATCCTCACATAAAAGAGCTCGACCTTAATCCCATATTCGCCTATCCTGATAAGGCTGTAGCTGTTGATGCCCGAATAATCCTGGAATGATAATCGAAAGGCCACTGTCCCGATAACCAAAAGTTTGCTAAACTTGAATTTCACCAGACAAGTTGAGGCCCTGAGGATTACCTTTGTTTGAGGAAAAGCTTAAGGAATTTGAGCCTATCTTTTACCCCAAATCTGTTGCCGTTGTCGGGACATCGGCTACCTCGATAAAAGCCGGCTCTCTATGGGTCTGGGCCTTGAGTTCCGCTGGTTTCCCGGGACTTATTTACCCCGTTGGTTCCAAGGGCGGCCGCATTGCCGACCTCGAGATTTTCCCTAACCTCAGGCTAGTCCCTGGAGAAGTAGATTACGTTATTGTATCCATTCCTCGACAATCTGTGTTGGAGCTCTTCGATGATTGCGTGGCCAAAAATGTCAAAGCTGTCCAATTCTTCACCGCTGGATTCAGCGAGATGGATGCGCAACAGGGACACAAGCTAGAAGAACAAATGCTCGAGAAAGCACGTCAGGGAAACGTTCGCATCATCGGCCCAAATTGCATAGGTGTATATTGCCCGGAACACAAAATCCCGTTCCTCATGGGGACGCTCGGTGAAAGCGGTCCCGTGGGCTTCGTCTCCCAGAGTGGCGGCATCGCTACCAAATTAGTGACAACCGGGATAGCCCGCCATATCAACTACAGCAAAGGAGTCAGCTTTGGCAACGGTATTGATTTGGATGCCAGCGATTTTTTGCAATACCTGGCTGCTGACCCCAAAACCAAGGTCATTGGTGCATACCTTGAGGGAACAAGAGACGGAACTCGTCTTTTCAACACTATGAAAGAAGTAGCCAAGGTCAAGCCCTTAGTTATCTGGAAAGGAGGGAGAACAGAAGCTGGCGCTCAAGCTGCCATGTCCCACACCGGCTCTTTAGCCAGTTCAGCAGCCATCTGGTCAGCAATGTTGAAGCAAGCTGGCGCTATAGAAGTGCATAGTCTAGAGGAATTGACCGACACCTTACTTATCTTCCAACAGCTCAGACACTGGCAAGGTACCAGCGCAGCCATCATTGGCGGTCTAGCTGATGGGGGCGGCGGCAACTCGGTATCCGCTGGCGATGCCTGCATGGAGAATGGGCTCAGAGTCCCACCTCTCTCCCTTGAGACAAAGCAAGAACTGAGCGAGCTCCTGGGAGAAGTAGGTAGCATCCTGCGTAATCCGGTAGATGTAAGCCAGGC
>JAUWYE010000005.1 GCA_030615965.1 Dehalococcoidia bacterium
CGGGGTCGAGAAATTAGCTCCTCGTAGGCTGCGCTCTACTGCTATTGCTGCCGCTGATGAGTATGTCCCTGACGAGGTGGCGAACTCGAGAAAGATCTGCGCTGTCCTTGCTGCAGTAGGGAAGTACATTCCAGACGAGATAATTCCCCCGGAGTCCGCAGGAAGGTGGGAAAATCTTAGAACAAAGTTCCATATTCCGAAATTAATATCGAGCAGGCAAAAGTGAGCCTGTGGAGTTGATATAGCTACTTTCGTTGTAGCTCCTCACGATGTTGGTGAGGGAGAAGTAGGGTACTAAATGCAGTATAAAAAGGTTTGTGTTGAGTCTTTTGGTTACGAACTTCCCCGGAATATCGTTACATCCTTGAGCCTGGAAGAAAGACTAGCTCCGATATACGACAAATTCAATCTTTCCTACGGGCGCCTGGAAATGCTAACTGGAATTCGCGAACGGCGATTCTGGGATGATGAAATAATGCCGAGTCAGGCCAGTATAAAAGCGGCAGAAAAAGCCATTAGCAAGTCTGGAGTCAACAAAAAGGATATCGGATGCCTGCTCCATACCTCGGTATCCCGTGATTTCTTGGAGCCAGCGACAGCCACCGTGATCCATAACTCTTTGGGCCTTCCCCCCACAGCTACCATTTTCGACATCTCCAATGCCTGCCTGGGTTTCATCAACGGCATGGTAACCCTGGCAAATATAATTGAGTTGGGTCAGGTAAAAGCAGGAATTGTGGTTGGCGGTGAGAGCAGCAAACGGCTTATTGACACAACAATCGATAAACTCTTGAAAGACCCGGACATCACCAGAGGTAAGCTCAAACTCGCCTTTGCCACTCTAACTTTGGGGTCAGGAGCAGTGGCAGCAGTGTTAACCCACTCCTCCCTGTCGCAAGACGGTCATAAGCTTCTTGGCGGGGTAACGCGCGCTGCTTCACAGCATAATAGTCTTTGTCGTATAGAAGCCGATGCTTCTTTCCTCGACTTGGATGAGCTCCCAGATATGCGCACAGACTATGAAGGGGTCCTGAAAAATGGGCTGAAATTGGCGCCTGCCACCTGGGAGAACACAAAACAAGAGCTTGGGTGGAAGAACTCCGACATAGATAGGTTTTTTACTCATCAGGTTAGCGCCGTGCATAGTAAACTATTGTTCAAGACCCTAGGGCTAGATGATGCAAAAAACTTTTCCACTGTGGAATATCTAGGAAACATTGGGTCGGTTTCCCTTCCCATTACCATGGCTATCGGAATTGACCAGGGTTGCCTTAACCCTGGTGATAAGGTTGCCATGCTGGGGATTGGCAGCGGCATAGTCTGTCTTATGCTGGGTCTGGAATGGTAGAGAAAATGGCCCTAGCAAGATGAGTTCAGGGAAATACTCCTTCGGAGCGATGCAACTAGATTTCTTTGAGCCTCTATAATATATACATTTTTGATGGAAGTTTTATCCCATGGCGGCAAGGAAACCTAGTGAAGCACGAATTGTAATTACCGGGGTTGGCCTGACGGCGCCAAACGGAAATAATCCGGCGGAATTTCGAAAAAGTTTACTTGCTGGCAAATCCGGGATACAGAAATGCAATATCCGCTACATGGGTGAAGTATTGGCTGGTATATGCCACTTCGACACACTGAAGTATCAAAAAAAGAAGGAATTGCGTCGGGGAACGAGGGCAGGCTCTATTGCTATCTACTGCGCCCAAGAAGCAATCGCTGATGCTAAATTAGACCTTGCTTGCCTTGATAAATCGAGGATTGGTATCTACCTTGGGATTACCGAGCATGGTACCGTGGAAACCGAAAACGAAATCTATGAAATTAAGCAATTTGACTATAATGTAAAATATTGGTCGCACCATCATAATCCAAGAGTAGTGGCTAATAATCCCGCTGGCGAAGTCACCTTGAATCTGGGAATTACTGGACCCCACTACACATTGGGGGCTGCCTGTGCAGGCGGTAACATTGGACTCATACAGGGCTTACAAATGCTGCTGCTGAACGAAGTCAACTTAGCTTTGAGTGGAGGGGTTTCGGAGAGCACTGGTTCCTTTGGTATTTTTGCTGGCTTTAAAAGTGAAGGGGCTTTAGCTTCCCATCCAGACCCTGAGAAGGCATGCCGCCCCTTTGACAAGGATAGGAATGGTGTGGTTGTTTCCGAAGGCGGCTGCATTTTTGTTCTAGAAAGACTAAGCGACGCCCTTAAAAGGGGGGCTAAGATCTACAATGAAATCGTGGGCTATGCTATCAACTCAGATGCCACTGACTTTATTTTCCCCAACGCAGAAAGACAAGTTGAGTGCATAAAACTTGCTCTTAACAAAGCCGGTATATCTCCAGAGGATATCGCTATTATCAATACCCACGGGACAGGCACCACCGAAGGAGACCCTGTGGAGTGCCAGGCAATTAGAGAAGTCTTTGGCGAATATCCCCATGCGTATATAAACAACACCAAGAGTTTTATTGGTCATACTATGGGAGCCGCTGGTGCCTTAGAATTAGCGGGTAATTTACCCTCTTTTGAAGACTATCTTGTCCATCCTACGATCAATCTGGACCACTTAGACCCCGAGTGTCATCTTAACAACCTGGTTATCAATGAACCAAAAAAGATTGACAAGGTCGACTATATATTGAATAATTCTTTCGGGATGTTAGGCATCAATTCGGTTGTTATCATAAAAAGATTCGAGGAATAAAACTGAAGGCATTCTTAGAATAGACAAACGGGGGGACATGACCAAGGAGCAAATTAAAGACACGATTCTGGAAATCATAGCCCAAATCATACCAGACGAAGATCTGAGTAATCTCAAGGGTGATATCCCGATACGAGAACAAGTGGAACTAGACTCAATGGATTTCTTAGACATCATTATGGAGCTGCGAAAGCGCTACGGTATCGAAGTACCCGAGGATGACTATATACAGTTAGCCACGTTAGATAGCTCTGTAGCTTATCTAGAGCCACGGATGAGAGAACTTTAATCAATAGTGTTGGTAGGCTAGGAACACAAGTTTTTATTTCATTTTGCCCAAGGATTGAAGGTTTAGGTTAGCCTTCGATTTTAAAAAGAGCCTGACCATGCATTACGATGTTCTAATTATCGGTGCTGGAATGTCTGGCCTCGCCGCTGGCATTAGGTTAGCCTACTACGGTAAAAGGGTCCGCATCGTCGAAAAACATTATCGTGTTGGAGGACTAAACTCCTTTTACAGCCTTGGGGGATATAAACTCGACGTCGGCCTCCACGCTATGACCAATTATGTTCCCAAGGGTGTTAAGTTAAGCCCATTGCCGAAGCTGCTGCGACAGCTCAAGCTAAAAGCTGAAGATTTCGGCCTCTGCCCGCAACGGATGTCAGTAATTAAATTTCCCGACACAAGTCTAAGATTTAATAACGACTTCGACTTTTTTGTCCAAGAGGTCGTCGATAATTTTCCCAGGCAAGCTGACAACTTCCAAAAACTGCTTAAGACTATTTTCGAATATGATGAACTGAACTTGCATGCCAAACCGATTTCGGCTCGTGAAGTTGTGAGTTCTATTATTTCTGATCCACTCCTCAGCAATATGATTTTTTGCCCGCTCATGTTTTACGGAAATGCTCAAGAGAATGACATGGAGTTCGGACAATTTGTTATCATGTTCAAGAGTATCTTCTGCGAAGGCTTTGCCCGACCTCAAGCTGGGGTACGCCAAATCCTCGACGTGCTGGTGAAAAAATACAAGGCTTGCGGCGGTGAATTAAAGATGAGGTGTGCAGTAACAAGTCTTAAATGCGCTAATAGCAGGGTTGAATCAATCCTGCTCGAAAATGGTGAAGTCCTGACAGCCGATAGGATACTATCATCCGCTGGCTATGTTGAAACGATGAAACTGTTGACCGACTATGATTCTTCAAAATTCAACTCTCATGCGGGTCAACTTTCATTTGTAGAGTTTATTCTGGTTTTAAATAAAGAACCCGCCGAAATGGGCTACGAGACAACAATCGTCTTTTACAATAATTCGGATATATTTGATTATCGAAGACCTGACGGGCTAGTTGACGTTTCCAGTGGCGTTATTTGCTGCCCTAATAACTTTCAATTCGAAGGTCCTCTGCCAGAGGGCATGATCAGGATAACCAACCTGGCTAACTTCGATCTCTGGAACAGATTGGGTGAAGAAGAGTACAAGGCCCAGAAAGCTGCCTGGCTGGAAACCACGCTCAAAAAGGTGGTGAAATTTATACCTGATTTCCGCGATTCAATTGTTTTTACCGATATCTTTACTCCGAAAACAATCCACAAATTCACCGGCCGCATAAATGGTGCAGTCTATGGGACACCAAATAAAATCAAAACGGGGAGGACTCATTTAGACAATCTGTTTATTTGCGGCACAGACCAGGGATTTCTGGGAATCGTGGGAGCAATACTTAGTGGTATCTCTATGGCAAATCTTCACGTTCTGCAGAAGGGGTAAGAAAAGGGGAATTCATGAGCCAGGACTGGTCAAAAGATATAAAGTCAGAATATGATGTCGTCGTCATTGGAAGTGGACTGGCAGGATTGACATGTGCCAATATGCTAGCCAGAGGAGGACACTCAGTTTTACTTCTTGAGCAGCACCACAACCTCGGTGGATTGGCTACTTGGTTCAAAAGAAAGGGGCATATCTTTGATATCGCCCTACATGGATTTCCGGTTGGCATGATTAAAACCTGTCGTAAATACTGGACTCCTGAAATTGCCAGCATGATTGTTCAACTCAAAGGGATCAGATTTGACAACCCCCAGTTCTCCTTTACCACAACTTATAACAGGGAGGATTTTACACGCATCTTGGAGCAGCGATTCAAAATACCCCGAGAGAATATTGAAGGTTTTTTCGATACAGCGAGAAACATGAATTTCTATGATGACCAAGGCATGAACACGAGAGAATTTTTTGAAAAATTCTTTCCTGGCCGTGACGATGTTCACCGCATGTTAATGGAGTCAGTCACTTATGCCAACGGGTCAACTCTAGATGATCCTGCGATAACTTATGGAATTGTGTTTTCCAACTTTATGAGCAAAGGTGTTTATACTGTGCGAGGGGGAACAGACCAGTTTATCGGAAAAATGCGAGAGGAGCTTCTAAAAAACGGCGTTGCTATTCAGCCCAAGTGCCTGGTGGAAAAAATTGTGATCGAGGAAGGGAAGACAGAATCAAAAAAAACTGCCGGAGTAATAGCGAATGGAAAGAGGATCAAGAGTAAGGCTGTTGTCTCCAATGGTAATTTGTTATCAACCATCCACAAACTGGTCGGAGACGAGAATTTTCCTGAAAGCTTCGTTACAGAGGCCAAAAAAGTGCGCCTCAATAACAGTAGCTGCCAGGTCTATATAGGTATCAAAAAGGGCGAGAGGATTGACTATATAGGAGATCTCCTTTTCACCTCAAAGGCGGAGAAATTCGACCCTCAAGAACTTTGCAGCAAAAATACTACCAGCCGGACCTTTTCCATCTATTATCCTCAAACCCGGCCAGGCTCTGATATGTACTCCATTGTTGCCTCCTCCAATGCCAATTACGACGACTGGGCAAACCTGCCTGAACGGGAATACCAAGCTTCTAAGGAAGCACTGATCCAACGAACGCTTGATGCTCTGGAGAAATATGTTCCTAAAATTCGAGATAAAATAGACCACCTGGAGGCTTCTACTCCAAAGACATTTCAAAGGTATACGCTCCATTTAAGTGGTGCCTCTTTTGGCACCAAATTTGAAGGGTTAAAGGTCAGTATGGGGCTTCCTAAAGAGATACCAGGACTTTTTCATACTGGCTCCGTGGGGATTATTATGTCAGGTTGGCTAGGCGCAGCTAATTACGGAGTAATTGTCGCCCATGATGTAGATAAATTTCTCTCAGCAGTGGCAAGAAATGTATGATTCCAAAGGACAAACTGTTATCGTTACTGGTGGAACCAGAGGGATAGGCAAAGGCATTGCCGAGAGTTTCCTGAAGGCAGGTGCCAGAGTTATTGTCACCTATTCGACAAATGAAGCTGCGGCGTCACAATTTAAACAAGACAACAGCCAGTTTGCCGAAAACATCGATATCCAAAAGCTTGATGTGACCAAGTATGAAGAGGTGGAAAAGTTTTTCAAACACATAGACACGAAATATGGGAGCTTCGAAGTCCTGGTGAACAACGCCGGTATCCGAAAGGACTCTGTCCTGGCGATGATGAAAGAATCGGACTGGCATGATGTGATGAATGTCAATCTCGCTGGAACCTTTTACATGTGCAAATTTGCTGTCATGAGTCTGATGCGCAAACGATATGGACGGATTATCAACATAAGCTCTGTGATGGAAAGATACGGTTTTGAAGGTCAGGCAAACTATGCAGCTTCAAAGGCAGGCCTGAGTGCATTGACTAAATCGTTGTCCAAGGAGGTAGCCACTCGGGGTATTACGGTTAATTGTGTCTCTCCGGGATTTATTGCCACCGAATTGATTCAAGACCTTCCGGATAAATTGCGTGAAACTTACCTGACCAGGATTCCCTTAAAGAGACTCGGAAGCACTGAAGAAGTAGCCGCTTGCGTTCTTTTCTTGGCTTCCAAAGAAGCATCCTATGTTACCGGTTCTACTCTTGAGGTGACTGGAGGATTATGAGATGGAGGAGATTCTAAATGCCATACCCCATCGCCCACCGTTTTTGTTTGTCGATAGGATTGTAGAATTAAGCGGAACAAAAATCAAAACAACGAAAGAGATAAGGCCCGATGAGCCAGTCTTCGAAGGACATTATCCCGGACAACCGATCATGCCCGGGGCGCTTATCTGTGAATCCATTTTTCAAACAGGCGCAATCCTGCTCTCCAAAATGATGGGCGGCATCAGTGGAGGCGTTCCTGTTTTGACCCGAATTAATAACGCCAAGTTCAAAAGCATTGTTAAGCCCGGCAGCACCTTAGATATTGAAGCGGAACTGGTGGAAAAAGTCAGTAATGCCTATTTCATGAAGGGCAAAGCCTCAGTTGGCGGCAAGACCTCGGTCACAGTCGAGTTTGCCGTCACCCTGGCTAAAGAGGCATCCTGACATGACATATAACCGGGAGGTATAATAAGGGGCACTATATGGATTTCTTAGACATTGCTGGTAAGACTGTTCTTGTTTTTGGGGTAGCTAACAAGAAGAGCGTCGCCTTCTCCGTCGGAGAGGTTCTTTCCGAGGCAAAAGTACATGTAATCTATAGTGTTCAATCAGCAGAAAGAAAAGAGAGTGTTTCCAAAATCCTTCCTGGTGCTGATATCTTCGTGTGTGATGTCGAACGGGAATATGAAATTAGGAAACTTGCTGAAGACATTTCCAAAAAATATCCCAAAATTCACGGTATCGTCCATTCCATCGCTTTTGCCAATTATGAAGAGGGACTTAAGCCATTTCACGAAACAAAAAAGAAGGACTTCTTGCAATCAATTGATATCTCCTGTTATTCCTTAATCGCCATTGCTAATGCGTTTAAAGACCTATTGGATGTGAAAGCATCTGTAGTCACCATATCCATCTCAACCACAAAAATGGCAGCCGAACCCTATGGTTTTATGGCTCCGGTAAAAGCTGCCCTGGACTCAACCCGGTGCTTCTTAGCTAAATCCTTCAGTTCTTTTTCCCAAATCCGATTTAATTCCGTGAACGCCGGACTGTTAAAAACCTCGGCATCCGCAGGGATACCAGGATATTTGGACTATTATCTCTTTTCCGAGCAATTAACCCTGCGCAAGAAAGCTCTGACCACCAAGGAAGTAGCCAATACAGTAGCGTTTCTCCTGAGCGAGCGGTCCAGTGGCATTAATGCCCAGGGCATCGTTGTAGATTGCGGAATGTCGGTCAACTACTTTGATAAAGATATTATTAAGAAGGCAACAAGGTTTTAGTAAGCCAATGACTTTGTTTCCTGTAGTCATGCCAGTTATCGAAGTTGGACATAAACCCTCAGGGGAAGAAAAGGTAGCTCATCTAAGCCGAATTGCTCGAGAGGCGCTAAAACTGAGTGCCGAAAAAAGCGGAGTGAGACTCGGAGAACTGCTCAAGGACGAAAAGGGTGTCCCATGCCCAGTTTGGGGCAATTATTGGTCTCTCTCCCATAAATCTAAGTGCGTGGCGGCAGTGGTTAGCAAAGATAAGGTCGGGATCGATATTGAAGAAATGAAGCCCCGGACTGAATCGCTCTTTGCCCATGTGGCGAGTGACGAGGAATGGGGGCTAAAGGAAAAGTCCTGGGATACCTTTTTCCGTTATTGGACGGCAAAGGAAGCCGCTCTGAAGGTTATCGGAATTGGTATAAGCGGGTTAAAGACCTGTCGGATAATCTCAGTCCCCGATGAGAATCACATTACTTTGGACTATAAGGGGCAATTTTTTCTAGTGGAGCAACTACGATACAAGAACCACATTGTTTCCGTCCTCAAAGACGATAACCAAATCGAATGGGTAGTTCTGGACGAGTTTCCAGACAATATGACTTAGTTTTTCAAAAGTGGGTTTTATCAAACTCTTTTGACCGGTATCGCTCCCATCTGGGAAAAATCTCTTGGTAGATCCCGAGCCTTATTCCAATTAACTTTATAGCTCGTAGAAGCAGCATTCTGAACATCCTGGGTTTATTAAGAAGAGTTTTCATCAAGGCAAGGAGAGTTTTAGTTAGTGTAGGCGGGCATCCCTCTATAAGGAAGACTTTTAGAGACTGTATATCCTCTTCATTATTAGCATTTTGTAAACTCTTATTACTTCTGATGGCACAATCGCCGTAAAGGAAGACCTTTTGAGTATCTCTTTCCGGCTTCAATCCCAGCCCATAATATAACTCCGCACCACCAAAATCCATTCCAGGGTTATCTTTGCCGAATATTGATAGCGCCAGGGCAAGCGTGGCACCGCAAGCGGAACAAAGAGTTTGCCCCGGATAGGGAGCGGAAAGTCCTGTTATTTTCGCCGGGGTCAGTAATTCTTTGTCTGGTTCAAATCGCCACTCAAGTTGCTCCTTTAGAGATTCTATATCCTCACCTTTAATTTGAATTGCGCTGATATCAAAAGAGCGACCATATCTCTGGGCAAATTCTCTCAGATAGTCAACTTGTGCAGGATCAATTCCCAGGATTGTTGCTCCGACAACATCGCACTCGAATATATCTGGGCTGGCTATAATCAAATCCTTGCGGTGGGCTACACCCACAAGAGTTTCCGGTCCCTTTTCCAGCATATATATACCATCAATTATGACCAGGTCGCTCTTGATAGCTTCGTTCAAAAGGCAAATTAGGGTGTCCAATCGCTTACTAATATGAAACCTTTTTTTTGAATCTTTGCTGAGACAGCCTTTCAGATTCTTGAAACCCAGAGAGACCTTTGCTTGAAAATGAGTCTTGAGCACCGGGACATTTATGAGAAAGTCTGTGTCTAAGGCTGCTTTGGAGACCTGGACCTTTACCCCTCCTAAATCTAGCTCATGAAAAGGACCTTGGTTGAAATCAATCAACTTAATTCCGTATTTTTCTGCTACCTTGTCAATGCCCGTGCCCTTAAAACCCTGTTTCGTATATGGCTCAAGTTCATCGAATATACCAATGATGGCGCCTTCACCAATAGAAATATCTTTGCAGCCATACTCGAGCAATAATTGCACGACTCCGTCTATAACCTTCGAGGTAGTCACCATTCCATAGGGAGGCATTATTTTGTGTCGGAAACAATTATTGGGTTTTATCAGGACTCTGTCATTCCTACCCAGTTTCTCGAATCCCCGACACAACTCGATAGCCTTACGAAGCGAACCCAGGGAGCCGTCAAATTTTACCAGCGATACTGTCATACACTCTGCACACCTTGATACTGTTTAATCTCTTCAACATATAAGTCCAGGAACATCTTAGCTTTCTCTTCGGAGAACAGGGCAGGCCTATAAGTGAGAGAGAAATTTAGATTCTTATTGTAGATACCTGCGGCGATGCTTAGTCCCATCGGAGTTACCACTGGTGCCGAGCCAGTAACATTGAGTATTTTGGCGTTACCTATGTTCCGCACTGCTGGTTCTTCAGAGCCTAGTTTCGGCCAGATAAAGCCCACGTTAGTAATGAGAATAGTATCAACATATGTCCGGGTAATCATCAAGAACCAAGATATCCCCCTCACAACGAATAGAGGGAATCGAGAGCAAAAGTAAAAGAAATAAACTAAGGAGAAGGCTATTCTATTCATAGTCGCATCTATGGTATTTGCTCTTACCTTTCTCAATAGCTTTGCGGGATCAGCCCTATCTTTAGGCGTGGTGGGTAAGGAAAACCAGGATGCTTGATTAGAAACAACATAACGAAAACCCTTTGGGCTTATGTTTACTGGAGCCATTACGCGTATTTTTTTACTGGTCTTCCCATGCATGCTATTCCACTTCTCCACCACTTGGTAACAAGCTGCCAGGAAAATATCGTTTAGCTCAACCCCGGCTGACCTTGCTTTGGATTGAATTTGCCCGAATTCCCTGGGACTTATAATCTTAAAACAAAAATGGAGTTCCTTGGACTGTCCCGACTTGTCATGGAAAATCCTTGTTGGGGGAGGGAGGGCAGCTATAACAAAGCGATGGAAAAGACTGGAAATCATTTTCCTATAATACCGTTCTACCTTCGACCTCTGGCTGTGGGCAAATTCCAGCAATTCGTCTCCTTTACGATTTATGCGGATATCCTCACACGATTCAGAATCCTTAGAAAGCTCGTTGTTATAACTCTCGATAACCTTCCTTACGAAAAGAAGAGCGCGGAGCCCGTCTACCGCCGAATGATGAAAGGTAAAAACCAGCGAGGATTCCCGCTCATTTTTCCTTAATAGAAGAACCCTCACCGGGAACTCCCTTTTAATATTTAGGGGCTGGTTCATCCATAAAAAAAGATAGCTCGCATGGTTCGTATCTTGGAGTTGAGCCTGGTCTGCAATGCTCAGGACTCCCTTTCCCAGGTCTTCTTGTATTTCGCGAAAAAGTCTGAAATGCCTGCTTCGCAAAATCGTTCTCATAACGGGATAAGCTTGTTGCGCCGAGAAAATCGCTTGATTCAATCTAACGTGCTCTACTTCCCCTTCAAGGCTTAGAATTACGTGAATAAGCATAGGCTCATTTATGCTATCAAGAGCTAGCAGGCATTTATCAACGCAATTCAGCGGTATTGAACCAAGGGGACTTTCCATTTTTCTTCGCATGGTAGTCTGGAATTAGACTAGGCGAGGCAGGCTACCATAGTTGCCTGATTCACCAGGCTCTTCGCTTTTTGTCATTGCGAGCCCCGACTTGTCGGGGCGTGGCAATCTCGTTGCCTCCCCACCGAGATTGCTTCGTCGCTTCGCTCCTCGCAATGATAAGGGCGAGCCCAATAAATTGGGCCACTACATTATTTACTCCAACCCCTCGACCTTTTTCTTTACCGCTTGGGCAATCTCGGCTGAGACCGCTTGACCGCCCCGGCACGCCAGCCAGGCTAGAGCCCCTGAAACGTCGCCACCAATGGTAACCTTCGTCTTGCCATTTACAGGTTCCAGAGTGTAGAAGCGTGTTAACTTAGTGCCTAAGGCTTTCCCCTCCAGAACCACAGTCCGCTCTGGGACAAACTCGGTAATCGTCATCAATAATTTAACCGTAAGCCTGCTTACCTTAGCTGTGACAGAAAGCTGTGAGCCTACTGCCAAAGGCCCCTTAGAGAGCCTCTCAATCTTCTTGATGGACGGCATCCATTGGGGCCATTCTTCAAGCTTGTCTATCAGCGCCCAGACTTTCTTGGCAGGGGCATTAATGTCGATGCTGCTCTCAAACCTCATGCCTGCCAAACTCCTCCTTTATGTAGTAGCATACAATATATTATATATCATTATACAATCTATAGTTAACTGCACAAATCATTATATTGCTCCCTCCCCTAGCGGGAGGGAGCTAGAGGGAGGGGGAAAGCGATATAACTTCAGGCAGGGAAAATAAAGGAACGGAGATGGGAAGAGAGATTGTTTATTGTTTCCCTAACATTACCCATTATGTACAATAGCCTGTCCTTGACAGCAAAGTAGGAAGAGTTGCAGTTCCCGAACTGGCGTCTGAGGGCAACAATATCCCACCATACCAGTGTTTAGGCGGCACAAAGCGGCCAGTTGGACATTACGATGAAAAGTGTGACGGTTGACGTTAGGGGTTACACGGCGTTCACTATCGAAGATGAAGAACATCCTCCAAGATACGAGCGGAGTCATAGACAAAGCTAGGGCACTTGTTTTTAAAGACCCCACTTTCCCACGCTAATCTAAGTTCACCAGAATCACTTAAGTCATAACCGATCAGCTCCTTACACTCAATAGAGCCATAAAGTGCTGTGAACCTATCAATAAACTCCTTTACTAACGTGTAGGTTCTTTGTTCAGATTCTTCATCAGCCAAATTCACCTTACCATGCTTCAATCCAATCACCATTAATGCTCCGGTTACAGCTCCGCAGGTTTTGCCCATGCGTCCTATTCCAGCGCCAAAACCACATGCAATCTTTAAAGCCAATGCTTTTTCTAAACCAAGCTGTTCGCTATATGTTGATAATACCGCGGGAGCACAAAGAAACCCTTTTTCAAATTGCTTTTTTGCTTCCTCTGCTCTACTCAATTCTTTCTCCTCTAATCGTATGAATGTAATAGATCCTTGTCTCTATCATATCTCTAAAGGCTTCACGATGTAAAGTCCATTTTTAAATTCGATACACACAAGAAGATCAGATGCATACATCTTGGCTAATTGTGTGGCAAGAATAAGGTGGAATGTGCACTGGCTTACATTCTGGTCAAAAGTTTGGAGAGAGTATATGGTTCAAATCCAATTTGGTAGCCTAAGTAATTCACTATATAGAATTTTTAGGGCAGAATTTTCCTTTATCTAGGCTGGTTAGATTTACTCATAGTTGGGCTTAACAAAACGATGTTTTGTGCACGTCGCACTTTTCTTGAGGCTGGATTGTTGTCAGTGATAAAATAGGTCTCAAAGGGTACCTCAAAATCGGTCTAGTACCCTGTGAAGCTCAATCGGCGCATGATCTTTAGTAGACCTGATATTATCCGACCTCCAAGTGAATGGAAAAGCTATTTTCTCCCTTTAACCAGCGGGTGCTCCAACAACACCTGCACTTTCTGTGGATACTATGGCTCAAAGCTTCAGATACGAGACGTCGATGATATCAAGAGTGAAATAGATGCTGTAGCCTTATTCACTCGAAGTGGCATTCGGCTTCCTCAAGTTTCTAAGATGGTATATGCCGTGGCTCAAGGTTGGGATGGCAAGAGGGTATTTCTCCAGGATGGCGATGCCCTTGTTTACCCCTTTCCCAAATTGAGGGAGGTCCTCCAGTACTTGAATGGAAAACTACCCTGTGTCGAAAGGATTGGCACATATGCTACGCCGCAGGATATCCTGCGGCGTAGTTCGGATGAACTCAAGGAATTAAGACGGCTCAGGATGGGTATTTTTTATACAGGACTTGAGACCGGTGATGATGAACTGCTCCAGAAGATAGGTAAAGGGGTAAGTTCAGATGAGGTGGTCGAAGCGGGAAAGAAAGTGAAGGAAGCAGGGGTAAGCTTTTCTGTGACGATAATTTTAGGACTTGGCGGCATCGAAGGGAGCAAGAGACACGTGTTTGAGACAGCCAGAATTCTCACTGAGATTGACCCGGATTATGTCGGAGCTTTGACTTTGACCCTCGTCCCCGGTACCCCACTCTATGAGCGGTGGGAACGAAATGAATTTCATCCTCTTTCTCCTTTTCAATCCTTGGAGGAACTAAGGTTAATCATAGAGAATTCCAACTTTACCGATTGCTTCTTTAGCTCAATGCATGCCTCAAACTATCTTTCCGTCCGAGGAAAATTGCCGCAAGACAGAGAGAGGATGCTTAGGGAACTAGAAGTAGTTTTGGCAGCAAGAGACCCTTCTTTGCTCAGGCCTGAGTTTCTCAGGGGTCTATGACTATGATGGCACCAATAATAGATTTGTTGGAAAGTCTAACAAAGAGAGCAGATAGTATGTTGTTCACACAAAATGGCTAACTGTTACATTTGCCGCATCAATCCCAAACGCGCCTTTCTCGCCCACAGTCGAGGCAGTCGTCATGGGCTTCCGAGGAATTTCCGAGGCATTTCGCTGTATTCCCATCAGCAGTCGTTCTACAAGAGCGGCCAGGATGCGTTACTCTTATCCCCCCTCAGCGGCTTTACCTCTCCCATAAGCTGCCACAAGCTTCATGCGATGGTATGGAGACAGGAGAACAGCGCCCGGATTATTGCCTGTGACCATGTCTTTAGCTACAATGTAGGTGACAGGAGCCTTTGAACGCATGATGAAAATAGTATCATGTCCGACGCATAGACCATATATGAAATTCAGCTCCGTACCTTCTCGGTTCATAATCTCCGCTTGGGCTATGGGATTACAGCTTATGCCTAGTGGGTTTACCCATTCATCAGGTATTCCCGTCTCCTGAGGTTTCAGACCACCTACCATACAGGCTACAGAGACAACTTGAAAACCGGCTCTATCCAGAAAGCGGGCAAATTCTCGGCCCTCCCGGATTAAGCCCACACATACAGCCAATCCCACCTTTTTGACACCCAGTTCCCTGGCGAATTCGATGCATTGTTGGACTCGAGACCAATCATAGCCCCCTTTTTTGAGCACTTTGGCTGCAGCTAAATGCAACTTGCCAGCGTCGGGCTCGAGATATTGCCGTTTACTTTCTTCGAGTATTTCCGGGAATTTTTGCGCCGGGCAATACTCAGGGATTCCATTGGGATACTGCGCCAAACACTCATTGTTTTTGCACTGGTGACACTGGATTGTTTTAGCTTCTTCAGCCATTTTTCCTCCTTGCCAGATAAATCTTTATGCGATATGGTTATTTGAGTGTACTAACAGGTTGTCTAGAAACCTCTTTTTGCTGGAGAATAATCAACGACCATTGATTGTCTCCAGCACCTTTTAAACGTCACTTCCCCGAAGGCTATCACCCCTCTTCAGCCACTTCTTGTTCACTGCCAAGGCTGATTTTATACTTCAGCTCTGGCCAGTGTCAATTAACGTAATGATGCGGTCTAATAATTGACTTAAGAGTTCAGTCACCTGATCGCCCTGAATATCCTTCAATTGCACAAGATGTAGTATAATGCTTAGAAAATCCCATGCCGCAAATAAGAGCAGGTATAATAAATGTTACCGGGTATGTTGGTGCCGAGCTGGCTCGCTTACTTTGCCAACATCCCCAAGTAGAGCTCGTCACTGTTACCGGGAGAAGCGCAGCCGGGCAAAAATTAGGCGATGTTTCCCCCAACTTCACGGGAACTGACTATATAATAAAAGCCGGGCTTGATAGGGAAATCGATATCGCCTTCTCAGCAATGCCTCATAAAAGCAGTGTAGACGTAGTACCACCTTTGCTAAAACAAAGAATCAAGGTTATCGATACCAGCGCTGATTTCAGGTTAAAGAACGCTGGCGAATATCCCAAATGGTATGGATTTACTCATCCATCGCCCGAGTTACTGAGAGAGGCGGTTTTTGGCTTACCCGAGCTGCATCAAAGTGAAATTGCCTCAGCCTCCCTGGTAGCAAACCCGGGTTGCTATAGCACTGGTGCTCTCTTGGCCCTGGCACCCATAGTCAGAGAAGGGCTTATTTATCCCGATATAGTGGTGGATAGCAAATCAGGCGTCTCGGGCGCAGGGAGAACCCTTAACTTGACTACTCATTATTCCGAGGTCAACGAAGACATCTGTGCCTACTCCCTTGAGGGACACCGCCACTTGCCCGAGATAGAACAGGAATTGAAAACACTTAATCCGTCATTTTCTCCCTCGATAACCTTCGTGCCCCACCTGGTGCCAATGACCAGAGGCATATTGAGCACCTGCTATGCGAGATTAAAAGACGACAAATTACTCAAAGGCACCAAGGCTGAAGAAAAGCTAAGCCAGATATACCGGGAATTCTACAAGCATGCCCCCTTCGTTCAAATAACGACCAAGCCTCCCCATACCAAGTATGTCTGGGGAACCAACTTTTGCCTTATTTATCCCACCGTCGATTCGAAGACAGATAGGCTTATAGTTATTAGCTGTCTGGACAACCTCGTCAAGGGAGGGGCCGGACAAGCAGTACAAAATATGAATCTGATGTTCGACCTGCCTGAGACCACAGGGCTGGAAGCTTTAGCCATTTATCCTTGAAATGCTCAGGATTATTCCTCTGCCGAGTCACATTTTTGTGGTCGAGCTAGGGTCAACGTGTGAGCTTTTAGGACTTTTTAGCTATTGGAGGGATTACCAAAAGGCTATTTACAGCAGCTAGAGGGGATGGTATAGTGAAACCATACGTAATTTATTAAATATATTCACGGAAAGTTATAAAAAAGCGATGGTAACTAAATCAATTCCAGTAGAAAGGCAGTACAAGAAAAGCCAGGCCCTGCCGACAGGGTGGGAGGAGGTGGCTCAGGCTCTGTTGCATAGTGCCGGACTAGGGATATACATCGTCCAGGAAGGAAAGGTTCAATATGTTAACCCCGTGTTTCAAAATTCAACAGGCTATACCGAGAAAGAGCTACTAGGGAAATATCCTCTCGACCTCGTTCATTCAGAAGATAGAGAAGTGGTCAGGAAAAAAGCGATAGAAAACCTGAAGAGTGAGAATAGTTCTATTCCTTACGAATACAGACTCGTGAAAAAGAATGGCGAGATAATGTGGGCTCTGGAAGGAGTTACCTCTATAGACTATGGAGGGAAACGGGCTACGGTGGGAAGTTTTATGGATATCACTGCTCGCAAGAAGCTGGAAGAGACTATTGAATGTTCAGAGAAAAGATACAGAACTGTATTAGACGAGATAGGGGATGCCTATTTTGAAGTGGACCTTAGGGGGACTTTTACTTTTGTCAATGACCAAATGTCCCAACATCTACAGTACTCAAAGGAAGAGCTACTGGGGATGAGTTACAAAACTTTCACTGTCGAAGAAGAGATCAAAAACGTATACGAAGCTTACAATTGGGTCTATCGGACAGGTGGGACTAGCCTGAGTTTTGGTCACAAGGTCATACGAAAAGACGGAACTAGAGGGTTTAGCAACGTATCAATTTCGCCGTTGAAGAATGGGAAAGGCGAGATCTTTGGATTTCGAGGCGTTTCTCGCGACATCACCGCACACAAGCGGTTAGAAGAAGAGCGAGAGGCTTTGCTCCAGGACATAAAGAGGATCAACCGAAAGCTGGAGGAGGCTAACAAGGAACTCCAGGATTTTGTCTACGTCGCCTCCCATGACCTGCGAGAACCGCTGCGAAAGATTTCTTCCTTCGGCACACTCCTTCAGGATTCACTGAAAGGAAAGCTGGATGAGGACCAGCAGGAAAACTTTGAGTTTATGATAGGTGGTGCTCAGCGGATGCAGAATATGATAGACGCTCTGCTTACCTATTCTCGGCTCACCACTAAAGCCAAGCCCCCCCAACAGGTGTATTTAAATGAGGTAATAAAGGGCTTGAAGAAGTTTGAGCTGGCGACTTTGCTGGATGAAACCCGTGGGACCATCCATACTCCAGAGCCACTGCCGCCGGTTCGAGCCGACCCGTCTCAGATACACCGACTCTTCCAGAACCTGATTGGGAACGGGCTAAAGTTCCATCAAGAAGGAATACCCCCGGAGATAATCATCCGTGCCCATGGGATAGAGAACAAGATGATTCGAATAGAGGTGGAAGATAACGGAATAGGAATTGATGAGAAATACCATGAACAGTTATTCGTCATGTTCAAACGCCTTCATTCCCAAGCACAGTATGGGGGAACTGGGATTGGGCTGGCCATTTGCAAGAAAATCGTAGAGCGTCACGGGGGCGCCATTGGAATAAAGTCAACTCCTGGCAAAGGATCAACATTCTGGTTCACGCTGCCAAGAGGAAGCTACCTAAAAGAAGACTAAGGAAAGGAGGTGAATGATGAAAGGATTCGCACCGCTTGTCATATTACTGGTGGAGGATGACCTAGCAGACCAGAAGTTAATTAAGACCTCTCTGCGAAACGAAAAAATTGCTAATGACCTTTACATGGTACAGACTGGTGAAGAAGGGATGGATTTTTTGTACCGCCACGGGAATTACAGCGATGGAACTCCTCAGCCTGACTTGATTCTGCTGGATTTGAACATGCCTGGGATGGGAGGGAAGGAATTTCTGAGGCAGGTCAAGGAGGACGAAAAGTTGAAACAGATTCCCGTAGTTATCCTGACAACTTCGGATGCAGAGAAGGACATTATAGACAGTTATAAACTGCAAGCTAGCGGATATGTGCATAAACCGGTGACCCTGGGGGAATTTAAGGAAGGTATGAAGAAACTTAAGGAATACTGGTTTGTGCTCTGCAAACGGATACCCAAGGAGGACTGATGATGCTGGAAACAGGGCAATCACTGCTTAAAATACTCATCTGCGACGATGACCAGGCAGACCGCAAGCTAGTTCGAACTTACTTACAGCAAGTAACTGGCAGGGAAGTGGTGCTGCTAGAAGCCAGCCGGACTGAGGAAATCCAGAACGCTCTGGACAGAGGTAGAATTGACCTGGTCTTGATGGATAATCAAATGCCAGAGAAATCGGGGATGGATTGGCTTCCAGAAATCGCAAAAAGACAGCTTGCTCCCGTAGTCATGTTGACCGGGTCTGGAACTGAGGAAGTCGCGGTGCAGGCCCTTCAAGAGGGAGCGGTTGGTTACCTGTCAAAGAACAACCTATCCCAGGAGAAGCTGGTGAACACCATTGATGCTGCGCTGGATAAATGGACCCGGCTACAGCAAGCCAGGGCCGACAAGGAAGAACTGGAAAGACTGGCAAATTTTGATTCGCTAACTGGATTGTACAATCGACAAGCAATTCTAGGCAAGCTGCGTGAGTTAGTCAATCGTACCAAGCGATACAAAGAGGAGTTCAGCCTGAGCATGCTGGACATCGACCATTTTAAGAAGGTCAATGACCGCTACGGGCACCTCACTGGAGACGAGGTTTTAGAGAAGATTGCGACTTTAATTCGTCAGAATATCCGCAATACTGACGTAGCGGGACGATATGGAGGGGAGGAGTTTATCATTATTTTGCCCCAAGCCAATTTGTCTTCCGCTCTGGTTGTAGCTGAGCGAATTCGAATTGTAATCGAGAACGCTGAGATGAAAGACTCTGCCGAGAATGTATTTGCTATAACCGTGAGTCAGGGGCTATCCGGGTGGGAACCAGGTGAAGATGTCCACTCTCTTATTTCTCGCGCTGACGAGGCTCTCTACACGGCTAAAGAAAATGGGCGAAACCGCGTGGAAATTTCACTTGGCTCAGGCCTAAGAGACAAAATTTAGCCCAGATTTATTATCCCTATCGGGACTGAGGGAGGGACTTAGCTTCGGGGAGGTGGTGAAAAGAGGCCTTTTTAGCTTCCGAGTGTGAATGTAGTCTCCCTTAGTATGTTGTACTACTTACATATGCCTCTCCATTTATGAAAGGAGATGCATCTACAGCAGCCACCGCAGCTGCTGCTTTCCCTATCACTATTCAATTCCTTCTGGTGTCACCCCTAGCCTGTCAAAGGAATACTTGCCCTCAACAGGGATACCTGCCAGGCGCTTGGCAATATTCTTGGTCTTTTCCACATCATAGCTACCCATGATAGCAATCTGCTCCATCCGAGGAGAGCCGCCGCCATGAATACCTGCATATTGCATAATGCCAGCGAGATCTGAGCACGATATAGCCTGCACCCAACGGAAGGCGCGGTGTATGTCATCTATCGACACATTAGGATTTCGCATCATGTATTTTTCCAGAAACGGACGCGTCTCCGGATTCAACCAGTCCTCCTCTCGGGGCAGCGTTGCTGGCATTCCGCCGGCAATATCTGACAGAATATCATACTCATGGTAGATATTTATGCCGGCATGTCTGCGGCTCACATTGCAGTATACTATATCTGGAACATAAGTCCCCGAGCCTGATTTCCAAGCATTGATTGCAGCAGCAATGCCTGTTCCGTAACACAGCTCCGAAGTGCAAATCATCTCGGCCAGCTTTTCTCTAACATGCGCTTCTTTTTCAATTCCATTGCATTCTGCCATCAAGGCAGTGGCACCGGTGAGCACATCCGTCATCGCTGGCTTGCAGCCAGTGTAGCTATGACGGTGATAGAGGGCGAACAAGAGTGCTAGCTGGCCTCCGAATTCGTACTCTCCATTCAAGAATACTCTCTCCCAGGGGACAAAGACATTATCGAAAATTACCAGAGCATCGGCAGAGCCAAACGGGCCTGGTGCCCCCATCTTGTTCGAGGTTTCATAAATGGCGGCGCTTACAATCAGCTTCACACCATCTTCATCAACAGGGATTGCACAAGAAACTGCCCAAGGACCTTCTTCTTTGGTCAGCCGCCTCGTGGGCAGAACCAGTATCCATTCCTCAATCGGCGAGTAAGAAATATGCACCTTGGCACCCTTGATTACGATACCATCACTTTTCGTCTCCACGACATGGACGTAGAGGTCAGGGTCCAATTGTTCATGTGGTCTCCATGGGCGATTGCCTTTGACATCTGTCTGGGCGCAAGCGGCAGTACAGTCTTTCTCCTGAAATTCCTTTAGCCAATTCTCAAATCTCTTGTGATATTCAGTCCCATAAACCCTGTCAACCTCATAACTAATAACAGAATTCGCATTTATGGCATCTATGCCCATGCACCGGCCAATGCATCCTCCTACCTGGTGGCAGGTTAATCTGGTCATCCGTTGTTTAGCCAGTAAATCGACAATACTCTGATGGATATGGCAGAACCGATTTATCTTCTTGCCCGTCAGATGGGACTTGGCTGTGAGTATATCCTCATAATCTTTGAACTCCGGGTTGGTTATTGTGTCATAGGTCTTGGCTATAACATTGACCGCACCCTCCATTCGTGGGTGGTCATGGTCTATAAGCTGGCCTTTCATATAAACATTGCGCCTCATCTTGCTCAATCTTTTTCGATATTCACTCGATGTAATCACTGTAATCCCTCTTTACCGAATTCAAAATATTTTGCTATATAGCAGAGCCGCCATCCACAACCAGAACATGTCCGGTCACATAGCTGGAAGCATCAGAAGCCAGGAAAATTGCAGCCCCAACCATCTCGTTAGGTTCGGCCACACGCCGCAATGGAGTCCTCTCCATAGCAACTTGCAGAACATCAGGGTTACTCCAGAGGGCTTCGCTGAATCGAGTTTTGGTCAGCCCCGGCGCTATCGCATTCACCCTGATATTATACTGAGCCCACTGCTGCGCCATCACTTTTGTTGCCATAATCACCCCAGCCTTACTTATGGAGTAAACCGGCAGAATGTCTGGGGTAATCCCGGCTACTGAAGCGACATTGATAATTTTACCCCCACCTTGCTCTTTCATCAGTCTGGCTACCGCCTGGCTGAGAAAGAATAATCCTTTCAAGTTGAGATTCATAATGGAATCCCACGCACGCTCTTCTATATCCATAGCCTGGTCCATGGTCGGGTTGGTACCAGCGTTATTCACCAGAATATCAATTCTGCCAAGCTCATCTTTTACCTTCGGGACCAGACTATTTATCTCCTCCATCCTGCCCACATGTGCTGCCACAGCAATTGACCTCCGCCCCAATCTTTGTATCTCTGTAGCCACCTCCTCAAGGTCCGGCAATTTGCGGCTGGTTACAGCTACGTCAGCACCAAATTTAGCAAGCCCAACAGCAATAGCCTTCCCGATGCCTCGACTGCCACCGGTTACCAGAGCTACCTTGCCTGATAGAGAAAAACTCTCCGGGGAAACGTTCATTACTCACCTCCTGAACAAGATTCATCAGCCCCGACTTGTCGGGGCCGACACCAAAGTATATATTACACATGGTGCTATATACAACTTGAGCAGTAGGTACTTATCCGTCGTACCAGATATCTCGCTTTACCCATACCTGCGCCATTGTGAGCGATTTAGCGGTTATGTTGTCATTGCGAGCACCCTACGTCTTTTGTCATTGCGAGCCCCGACAAGTCGGGGCTCGCAATCTCTACCCTCACCCCCTCCCATCGAGGGAGAGGGATTTTATACGAGATTATGCGGAAGACTATATTTCGACCTGTTCTGTACATATCATACGTACGATTCGGCAAGTTGGAAATAGCTCTGAGCGGCAGTTAACACCTTTGCCTTCTCCTCTTCGGGTATATAGGGGTCGTCGAGCTTAAAGCTTTCCACCTTGCCCCTGACGTAAGCCCGGTAGCATTTGTAGAAATCGAGCAATTTCAGGAGCTCTTCATCATGGCTCAGCCCCACATAGGTATTTACCAGATGTTGGGAAAGACCAGCCTGCTGATAGCGGTCTAAGTCCATAGCTAGGAAGGCGATCTCCGAGACCACGTCGGAATATCGGAATCTGTCATTAAATTCGATGCAGTCGTAAATGCAGATATCGTCAGTGAAGCAAACATGAGCGGCATGAAGGTCGCCATGGCAATCTCTTATTTTTCCTTCTCTTACTCGTTTATCGAACAGGCTGGCGTTACTGTCAACGAAGTTATCAGTGTAATTCCTAATGTGCTGATATTCCTCGGCGGTGATGGAAGTTCCAATATATTTCTCGGTTTGAGCGAAGTTCTCATCACAATTGTGACGTATAACATCCAATTTGCCGAAGGCGGCAATTTCTTGATTTGTTTCGGCCTTTTGGTGAAAGACCATTAGCTTTTCAGCCACCCTTGCCACCATTTCCAGAGTTACCTGACCCCGGGGCAAAAGCACGTCCATCATGCGGTCCTGAGGCAACTGCTTCATTTTGACAGCATATTCTATCACCTTGCCTCGCCCTTCGATGCGAAGCCCGCCTTTTTCTTCGACAATCGGTACCACGGCTAAATAAGCACCGGGACAAAGGCGTCTATTTAACTCCAGCTCTTGATGGCAGAAGAAATGGCGTTTCTCCAAAGTAGTGTAATCCAGATAACCTAGATTAACCGGCTTTTTAATCTTGTATACATATTCGCCGGTAAGGAGAATAAGAGACATCTGAGTCTGGACCAGTTCTATTTTTTGTGGTTTGTGGGGATAGGCCTGGGACTTAAGAAGGGCTCCGACTGTAGATGGTAATATTGACATCAGACCTCTCGTGAAATTTCAAGGCCTTTCCCACACGGCTGCCATCCCCTGCCCACCACCAATACACATGGTTTCCAGGCCGCGATGCAGATTTCTATGCACCATATCGTAGATGATGGTAACTGCTATTCTCGCTCCGGTGCAGCCAACAGGATGACCCATAGATATGCCACTACCGTGAGGGTTAACGTGGTCAAAATCCCAACCAAGCTCTTTCATGCAACCCAGTGTCTGAGCAGCAAAGGCCTCATTAAGCTCAATAACATCCAAATCCTTATTGCCAAGCCCCGTCTTTTTGAGCAGCTTTCTTACTGCAGGCACGGGGCCTAATCCCATGTATTTGGGGTCTGTCGCGCCTGAAGCCCAGGCTCTAAGGGTTGCCATAGGTTCGAGCCCTAATTCTCTAGCTTTGTCTCTGGACATAAGCACTACGGCAGCCGCAGCATCATTAATCCCTGAAGAGTTACCGGCAGTGACTGTTCCGTCTTTTCGGAATGCCGGAGGGAGCTTAGCCATTTTCTCCATGGAAGTGTCCATAGGCCGTTCATCAGTATCAAAAACAATGGGCTCTCCTTTTCTCTGCGGGATAGGAAAAGGAACTATCTCATCCTTAAATATGCCCTCCACTATGGCTTTGCGCGCCCGCATATGGCTAAGATAGCCTATCTCATCCTGCTGTTGGCGGGTGAAGCCATATCTATTGGCGATTTCCTCTGCGGTATTTCCCATATGATAGCCGTAGAATATTTCCCACAATCCATCATAGACCATGAGGTCTATAAGCTCTCCCCTGGCTCCAACATCCATGCGATAGCCCCAGCGGGCCTTAGGGAGAATGTAGGGAGAATAGCTCATGCATTCCATGCCTCCAGCGACTACAACATCGGCCTCGCCCACCATTATGGCTCCTGCTCCCAAAGTAATAGCTTTTAAACCTGAGGCACAGATCTTATTCACTGTAAAGGCGGGGGTTTCTTTAGGAATGCCAGCGTAGATGCAGGCCTGGCGAGCTGTGTTTTGCCCCTGCCCTCCCTGAAGGACATTCCCCATAATTACTTCGTCAACCTGAACAGGACGCAAAGAAGAATCGTAAGCATAGTGCTTTTTCTCCAGCTCTATTATTCCATCAGACTTGAGTGTGTCAGGGCCATAACCGAGTAATTCTTCACTGGACTTCGGCCTTAGTCCTGCTTGCTTAAGCGCCTCTTTGATTGCCGCGGCACCCAGCTCAACAACAGGTATATCTTTTAAAGAACCACCGAAGGCGCCAATTGCTGTCCTGGCACCGCTGACGGCAACTACTTCTTTTTGCATGCTCTAACCTCCTTCTATCAGAATTTCCTCTTGGGCAGTATGACCCTGATAGCTTAGCGGAGCCAAATCGCAGTCTAGCACTCTAATGCAGGGCTATGAAGGTCTGAATGTCAAAAAGGTCGTTAAGTTTTTCTCTTCGCCACGATGTAAGAACTCTACCTGAAGAGGAGTGCCAATTTTTATGGTTTCAGGCTTGCTCCCATCCACTCCCTCAATGCGAGCAACAACCCTCACTCCCTCCTCCAACTCTACGACTCCAGACACATAAGGATGTTTCCTATCATAACCTTCTTTTATCATGAGTGGAGGGCCTATAGCTATGCAGGTGAAGGCAGCAAGCTTGCCCTTTCCCTTCATCTCAACCCATTCCATTTCAGTGCCATAGCACTTAATGCAAATAACGCGAGGAGGTACGAAAAAGACACCACACTTCTGGCACCTCGACCCCATCAGTTTTTCCTCGCTGAGAAATCGCTCATAAGAAATATCATTAAAGGGCCTTTCTTCCATTTGCTTTGTCTCCCTTCTTATCTTCTTTCAAGAATGGTAAGCGTGCAAGTACCTCCTGTCCCCCCCAAGCTCTGGGCTGCCCCGATTCGTAAATCCTTAATGGGAACCTGCCTTTCTCCAGCTTCACCCCTCAACTGTTTCCAAATTTCAACCAGTTGCCCTGTGCCTGTGGCCCCCACGGGATGCCCTTTGCATTTAAGTCCCCCCGAGGTATTGATTGGCTTTGAGCCATCCAATCTTGTCAGGCCTTCCTCTACTGCTTTATATCCTTCCCCTGGCTTGAAAAAACCCAGATCCTCGAGGTGAATAATTTCAGCTATGGAGAAGCAATCATGCACCTCGGCAATTTGAACATCTTCGGGCTTGAGTCCCGATAGCTCGTAAGCTTCTTGTGCTGCATATCTCGTGGCTTCAAAATGGGTAAGGTCTTCTTTGGCATGTAAGCCTTTGCCGCTCCCTTGCCCTATACCGACAACATAGAGGGGGTTATCGGTGAAGTCTTTGGCTATTTCCTCTGCTACTAACAAAACACAGCTTGCTCCGTCGCTTATGGGGCAGCAATCATAGAGATGCATGGGCCAGGCAACCACAGGATTAGCCCTGGAATCACGGAGGAATTCCCTTTCGTCTCTCCAAGCAGGTACAGGCTCTCCTCTATTTTTAGCCCTTTCAATCCTTTGATTCATAATATCACGGATGGAGACATTAAACTGTGCCTTAGGGTTGAGACGAGCATTATTATGGCTTTTTATGGTGACATTCATTAAATGCTCTCGGTTGGCTCCATATTTGGCAAAATAAGCAGTGGCCATGGCACCAAAAACACCGGGGAAGGTAAATCCCGCTTTCACTTCGTAAGGACTAGCTGCCATTGCCAGGCCTTGTGTAACTTCCTCTGTGTTACGTTTCGACATCTCCTCGACCCCACTAACTAGAACCACATCATAAAATCCTGAGGCTATAGCAAAAACCCCCTCTCTAAAAGCAAGTGCGCCTGCAGCGCAGGCACCCTCCGTCCGCGTTGCCGGCTTCGGTGTAAGCCCGATCAAATCCGAGATTATGGGCCCCCAGTGCCCTTGATGTATAAAAAAATCGTTCGTGAAATTCCCCAAATAAAGGGCATCAATATCTTTAGGGTCTATCCCTTTATCTACTGTGGAAAGCATTTCATTGAAAGCTTCAGCAAATAAATATTTTGAGTCTTTGTCTCTGAACATGCCGAATTTCGACATCCCTGCGCCCACCACGGCCACCCCTCTTCCCAATTTTCTTCGCCCTCGCATTTTACCTCCTAAGTAGGAAGTTATTTACAATTTTCCTACTATATCAAATTCTTGGCCTACATTAAACAATTATCTTGGGGCGGCACTTATTACAAAAATGCGCCTCCTTCAAGTCGGTATCGGCCAGGCTGTTGGAAAAGTGCATGACACATTTGTTATTGGGGCAATGTCCCAGGCCGAAGGTATGCCCCAGCTCATGAACTATTTCCTTGGTGGCTCTTTCCAGAAATAAAGCTTCATCTTGAGCCAAGCCATAATATTCTTGCCTCAGTCGGCACAGGGATACGATTGCTGTTCCCGAGACTATATCGGCTTCGCCAAATACGAAGTTAAGCCTGGGGATATAAAGGTCAACCTCAGCTATACCTACAACCCTTTCCTCTCCTTCCGACTTTTTAAGAGAGGCTAGCAATTTTGAGGAAAAGTATTGCTTCCTCTGGGGATTATAAGCCTGGGCCAAATCGCTAAAACCTGCTTTTATTTCTACTGGACAATGGAAAATGCCGCCAACCCTATTCCTAAGCTCCTCTATTATTTCGTCAGCTATGTTGCCTAACGGTTTAAGCGTGATCTTCACTTAATTTCTGCTTGTGCTCTTCTTCCAAATAATATCCTAAGATTTTATCACAGACTGAGCAAGGCGTGATGCGTAAGTAGTATAATTGCTGGATATCGAGGCCAGGAATTGAATTATAATCAAGCGGAAAAGTATCTCGATAGTTTTGTTAATTATGAGCAGATTCCGGGCATATCTTATGCCCAGCCTGGTTATAGCTTAAGGCACGTAGAAGAGCTACTAAACCGCATGGGCGATCCTCAGTTGGCGGCCAGGACGATTCATATCGCAGGCACTAAGGGAAAAGGAAGTGTGGCGGCCATGATTGCTCAGGTCTTGAGCGATTCAGGCTATAAAACAGGGCTATATACCTCCCCCCACCTTCATACTCTAAGGGAGCGTATTAGCGTGGATGGCAGTTTGATTTCTGAAGCTGATTTTGCTGCTGCCATGGCGGAAGTCAAGCCCTTTATTGAATCAATGAGGCAAGATGCTACCTTCAGGCAACTGACCTATTTTGAGGCATTGACTGCGCTGGTATTTGCTTACTTTAAGAAGAAGCGGCTGGACTTTCAAGTACTGGAAGTAGGTCTAGGTGGCAGACTTGATGCCACTAATGTGGCCAGGCCTGTAGTCTGTATTATTACCCCTATCAGCCTGGACCATACTCAGATTCTAGGTAATAGCCTGGAGGAAATAGCCCTGGAGAAAGCAGGCATTATCAAGTCCGGCTGCCGGGTAGTGCTTTCCCCCCAGCCAGAAGAGGCAGCTTCGGTAATCACCGATATTTGTCGTGAGAAGGAAGCGAAGGTGGTTCAGGTAGGCAAGGAAATCACCTGGCACAAGATAGGCGGTGACCTCCATCATCAATCGCTGGTGGTCGAGGGTAGAACAAGTAAATACCAAGTTAGCATTCCTCTTCTAGGTGATTACCAGCTTGAGAATGCCGCCGCTGCTGTAGCTGCTCTAGAGATATTGGCTTCCGCGGGCTTTGCCATCTCAGCCGCCAATATTGCTCACGGGCTTGCCCGAGTTAAGTGGCCGGGGCGATTCCAAATTTTGCAGCAACACCCTACGGTGTTGGTTGATGGTGCTCATAACGTGGCGTCAATGAAAGGGTTGGTCAATAATATCAAAGCATACTTCGCTCACAAACGGATTTTTCTTGTTTTCGGGACATCCTGTGACAAAGACATACCGGGAATAGTGAATGAACTGGTTCCCCTCTCCCCTCAAGTTATAGTTACCCGGACAGCACATTCCCGTGCTGCCCCCCTTTCAACCCTGGCTGCCGAATTCAACAAGCGAGGCATTGAGCCTGAAACTACAGAAACTGTGGCCGAAGCCATATCCCGAGCCTTGTCCTTAGCAAAAAAGACAGAGCTTATCTGCGTTACCGGCTCTCTGTTTGTCGTGGCGGAAGCGTTAGATTATTTCTCAGGGAGCTGAGTTTCCACAGGAGAGGCAAGGGCTTCCTTGGGTAACATATTGCCTAGAATTTGCTGGAGCGCCATGATATGGCTGCATGTCTCCCATTGGGAAAAGAAATGGCAGGTACACTGCCATTTCCCATTGGCATAGCTTAGCTTATGGTCATCGTTTTCCCCATGGAAAACAGCGGTTAAACCTGAGAAAGTGACACGACCTGGTTCTTGAGCATACCTTTTGGCTTTTTCAATCTTCCCGATAAGGCTGGACCGCATCTTAATTTCCTGCTTTAAGTATACAACAGGGCACAGGAAAAGTCCACCCCCGATTGCATCGGGGTAACCAGATGCAATTATGCTATCATAGTAACCAGTTTGGAAACAATGTAATGGTCTTTCAGCCGCAACTCAAAATTCTTATCGGCCGTGACGAGATAGCTAAAGCTGTAGACAGGCTGGCTTCTGAAATCAAGAGGGATTATCAAGGGAAGCAGCCTTTGCTCATTGGCGTCCTTAAAGGGTCCTTTGTGTTCATGGCTGACCTTATTCGCCAGCTTGATTTGCCCCTGGAGCTCGATTTCGTCAGGCTCTCCAGCTACGGCGCTACCAGGGAGAACTCGGGCAGAGTGAGAGTAGTTCAAGGGGTCAAGACGCCTATAAAAGGCAGAGATGTTCTGGTGATTGAGGATATCGTGGATACTGGAATTACCACCTCTTTTTTACTCGATTACTTAAGGAAGAGGAAACCCGCTTCGCTGAAGCTCTGTGCCCTAACAGACAAGCCGTCTCGGCGCAGAGTCCCGGTATCTATTGACTATCTTGGCTTATCCCTGCCCAATAAATTTGTCGTGGGATATGGACTGGACTTCGATCAGAGGTTCCGCAATTTGCCCGATATTTATGCCCTGGAGGATTAGGAGATGAATTTAAAGGAGCTTATTTCCGTGGCTAGAGGGGAAAAGTCGGCTGATTTGCTCCTGAAAAATGCCCGGATAGTAAATACTTTTATTGGAGAAATAGAGCAAGCCGACGTGGCTATCTACGGTGACAGGATTGCCGGAGTAGGAGATTATGGTAAAGCCAAGGAAATTATCGATTTACAAGGCAGGTTTTTAGCTCCCGGGCTGATTAACGGGCATACGCATATAGAAAGCTCTATGCTTCACCCGGCAAGGTACGCTCAGGCTGTGGTTCCCAGAGGCACTCTGGCCGTGGTCACCGACTTACATGAAATCGCCAATGTTTGTGGATTTGAAGGAATAAAATTCATCACGGATTTGGCGCGAAAGCTCCCACTGGATATGCTATTCATGGCCCCTTCATGCGTGCCAGCAACCCATCTGGAGACATCAGGCGCCCGAATCAGCTCTAAGGAAGTAAAGAAAATTCTAGCTCACCCTAATATAATCGGCGTAGGAGAGATGATGAACTTTCCCGGCGTAGTCAGTGGGGATGAAGAGATTTTGAAGAAGATCGGCGCCTCTAAGGGCAGGGTTATTGATGGACACGCTCCAGGACTCGCTGGCAAAGAGCTAAATGCCTACTTGTCCGCTGGCATTCTTTCTGACCACGAATCCACAACCCTGGAAGAAGGAAAGGAGAAGTTGCGCCGGGGTATGTATCTCATGATCCGGGAGGGCTCTTCAGAAAAGAACTTGGACGCCCTTCTGCCTCTGGTTACCGATAATACTTATAAAAGATGCTTCTTTGTGGTGGATGACCTTAGTTGCTCTGATTTACTTTGGGAAGGCGATATTGACGCTGTGGTACGAAAGGCTATTGAAAGAGGTCTGGAGCCGGTCCGGGCAATCCAGATGGCAACGATTAATACTGCTGAGTATTTCAGACTCCATGATAGAGGGGGCATTGGCCCGGGGTACAGAGCCAATCTTATAACTATTACTGACCTGGCTAAATTAGAAATAGACATGGTGTTCTACCAGGGCAAGCTGGTGGCACGGCACGGCAAGCCCTTGTTCCCCCCACCCCCTGTTACTCTGGAGCTAAGAGACACGGTACGCATTAAGCCTCTTATGGGGAAATCGCTGAAAATAGCCGCTGCCGATGAGACCTATCCAGTTATCGAAATTGTCCCCGGACAGATAGTTACCAAGAAGGTGGTGGAAAAGATAAAAGTCGTGGATGGGGCGGTGATGCCCGACTTAAAAAGAGATATTCTGAAGTTGGTGGTGGTGGAAAGACACAAGGCTAGCGGCAATATTGGATTGGGACTAGTGAAGGGATTTGGTTTAAAGAAGGGAGCGTTAGCCTCATCAGTGGCTCACGACTCCCATAACATAATAGCGGTGGGTACCAATGACTTCGACATCTTCAAGGCAATCGAGGAAATTAATAGGCTGCAGGGCGGGCTGGTTGTTTGCGCCAACCTGGAAATTCTCGCTTCTTTACCCTTGCCCATCGCCGGCCTGCTTTCTCCCGAGCCACTGGAGGTAGTCGTGTCCCAGCATGAAAAAGTAGAAAAAGCTGCTGCCGACTTGGGGAAGTTACCTCCGGCTCCATTTGCCATCCTATCTTTCCTGGCCTTGCCCGTGATTCCCGAGCTCAGACTGACCGATTTAGGCCTGGTGGATGTGATAAAGTTTAAGTTGCTCAAGTAGAATTAACCTGACCATCTCTTCATCCCGGTTTTCTGAATTCCAGACAATACCCGTGATACCGACCATGCATTTTCCAAATACC
>JAUWYE010000001.1 GCA_030615965.1 Dehalococcoidia bacterium
ACTTGTTTTGCTCGAGGTTGAGTTGTGGTCAGATGCCACAGGTGTTAGGATGACGCGTTTGATGAACATAAAGACAATCAGCAAACTGATGAGTTTGCTTGAGGCGCGATACGCAAGGGGATGATAGAGCTTCTCCACTTCTGGCGAGGTTTTTGACCCACGAGCCGGTTATGTGAGGGCCTATGATCGCACGAAACAAGATCGAAGGACATGAGATCGCTGCTCACGAGGTCACAAAACAGGCTAATGTGCAATGTCACCGTCAGGTATACTCTGCACCTCCGCTTCGCCGCCTCGTTGCCCATACTGCCACTGCAACCAGCGCCAACAAGCCTACTATGGCCATCTTCTCGGCCGGAGTAGTGTTGACGACTACGGTGCTCATGGCCACAGCGGGCAATAGCCCAGCCCTCGCTACTGGTTTCAGGCTGGAATACTCAGTTACAAACTCAGCAATTAGTTGCCTGCCGCTGTAACGGCAACAAAACCTTAAAGGCGAGGCTCGCCCCGCGGAACCTGATAGGCTTAATTACTATTGCGTCCCGGAATTCCCGAATTTCCCGGGTGCAATCTAACTCTCAACTACGATAACCGTTGCCGTGTCTTCGTCAGAGACAACCTTACTAGGATCAACGGAGCAATGAGCACTAGCCGAAAGCTCATTAATATTAGGCCCCAGCTCCACGGCGGTGGCCTTATATACAATAGCCATGTGCTCTCCCGGCGCTAGGGCTTCTATCTCCTCCAGGTTGAAGACAACCTCTATCTCCATTTCTCCTGGAATAATCTCATCAGGTTCTCCAGGAAACGGCTCTCCATGGTACCAGATAGTGACCTCTTCCGGGTAGTACTCCAGGCCACTGGGCAGGAAGTCTATAATCTGTAGACCAGTGAGATTGCAGCACTTTCCATCGTTTTCAATCTCCAGTCTGAAGTACACGAACTCCCCCAGCTGGGCTTGGGTTTCATCCACGTATTGCTGAGATACATCGTCCCAAACCGTCTTCTCCGCGCCTACGCTCACCTTACACGGACACTTACACTCGCACTCCTGACTGTTGCTCCAGGGTGCCTGGCTCTTCCCGTACTTGCCGTTGAATGTATTGACTGCGTCTACAGCCGTTACGTTAGCTTCCATCGGGTCTACGTTGCTGTCCTGATTGGTATCAGAAGCCGGGTCTCTTGAATCCTTATCAAAACCCTGGGTATAGACACCGCCCCCGCGGTAAGTTGCCCATGATGGAGTGTTTATTGACGTCCCGACTACTGTCCTTCCCTGACCGGTTACCCCCGGGACGTTAAAGTTGCCAGCATAACACGATTCTATTATCACGCTAACGTGGCAGCATTTCCCCAGTGTTTCACAGTCCTCATCCGGGCAGGCGGGAATTTTAGCCAGAAGGTTAGCCAAATCTGTAGGCTTTAACACCTCTTATACATGATGCCTGCTGTTATTTATGTCTTACCCCCAGAAGGCTTACACTGCATACTATGCTGTGTGATACGCCATTTTCTTTAGCTATGCGTTAGGTTTGGTGCTGCCAAGCTTGAGACTAGCCTGTCCAATCTTGTCCTACAACAATCATGTCCAAGACATTGATAATGCCATCTGGCTTGACGTCTGCCGCGACCCACCCTGGCGGGCCAGTCTCCCCCCAGTGTTGCCCTATTAAAATTATGTCTAGGACATTAACTTTGTCGTCGCCATTCACATTCCCTAACCTGCCCAGGATAACCTTCCTTTCTTGAGTGACGAACCAGGCTTCGTTGTCAAGGACAACCTTCCAAAAGGGATAATAGGGAGAGGATGATATTCTCGGTTCCCATGCTAATTCGGCGTTTATGTCTTCCAGATTATCGTTGCTTTTCTCCAATGCCAAATCTATTGCTTCCTGCTTTCCCACTAGCAAATATTCCACAGGCTCGTTGACCCACGATGCCTCCTTGAAACAACCCTGAGCAGCGTCCAGAACAAGGACTACGGAGGTGAGGTCTTGCCCCCCTACGTGCTTGGTAAAAGGTATCAGGTAGTAATCGCTGCTCCTCTCTGTGCCCTTTACCCTTACCGGACTGGAGGGCGCAGCCCCTTGCAAGGCTTCCCTGAAGCTTTCATCCTCCAATAGTGACAGATCAATAACATCTTGCCATGAAAAGTTGACATCCTCATTGGTGAACGCAGGTAGGGCCTCGCTTGCTCCAAGCATATAGGCAAGTTTCTTTCCCGAGTTGGTTATGCGAAAGTCGGCTATCTCAATTTCCGCTTCACTTGGGTTTTCCGGAGGCTCGCAAACTGCAACATATTTACCATCCCAGGAATCACCTGTGCTAAGCGGTAAGAGGTAGGTGCTTTCAAGCTCGCTTGCTGTCTTATAAGAGTTCTCGCCTATTCCTTCTGCTGTTGGGTCATTTAGCCACAAGCCATAGACGGTAAACGAACTTGCTTCCGAGGGGTCAGCGCTGGCGCTGGCACCTCTCACCACCATCCAGTTCCCATAATTGCCATATACAGGGACGGCCGCTGGTGTATTTGGCGCAGCTACATCGGGCACTTCATAATCCATCCAGTAGCAAACGTCTCTTAACAAATCGTTAACGCTTGTTTTTGCTATGATGCCGAAGTTATATTGCTCTGGCTTGTAATTGTTCAAAGTTGCCTGTACACCCTGCGGGTCTATCTCCATGATGCCAGCATTTTCGGGAGCGTTGTTGGCATGACCGTAGTCGTATAGCTCATCCTGGCTTAATATAGCGTCTCCCCTTACGTAGTCTAGAATCATCTTGCAAGTTGCGGCTGCACTATAATGGTCGTGCTCTTTGTGATAAAAGGGGACCGAAATATCTAGCCACCAGCCAATGGTAACACTCCCGTCAGTCACCTTTACAGATACAGGGTCGCCATTTATATCTCCCACTATGACATTTGATAAGTCGAGTGGCGAAGTGCCACCTGTTATTCCTGCTGTGAAGGTAATCGTGGCAAAAGTTCCCGGCGACGACACCGTTTCGCCTGGAGTAGTGATAGCCCCAGCTACACCAGTAATGGTTCCTGCCTCATTATCTATAGTCCCAGAAGCAAAATATGTGCTGGCGCCATCTTGACTGAGCAGATTTCCCTCTTGCACACTATTCACTGTTACAAGCGAAGCATCGAAACTCAAGTCGAATTGCATGCCAGCTATAGCCACCTTGGGGTCCACCACTATTTCCACGGTGAACTCTTCATTCTGCATGACCGATTGACCCTGAGGCGAGACGCTAACCATCGTTTCTTCGTTGGCTGACGTAGGAATAATGAAGCATAACCCCAACAACATGACGAGAATTAATGATGATACTAACCAACGACATAGGTTCTCGTGTTTCATATTAGCCTCCTATCCAGTCCAGTGCTGGCCTATTATAATCATATCTAGAACGTTAATTACGCCGTCTTTTTTGACATCCTCTGGAATCCATCTCGGAGAGCCAGTCTCTCCCCAATGTTGTCCCACCCTGATCATATCGAGAACATTAACATAATTATCCCAGTTTACGTCGCAGTCAGGAGGGATTGAACAGTTTGTTTTTACTTGCCAGTACGGATTGTACGTCCGTTCAGCAAAAATATACCAGGAAACGGCACCGATGTGTAACCTATTATAGTAAACCCAAGGTCCCCAATCATACTCAAACCCTGTTGTAACTCCATCGTGACAGGCTGCTACTATTCCCTTCTTGTTATTATTATTAGCCGACGTCTGAACTCTACGAAGTTCGCCCAAAAATTCATCTGACTTATCAGAGTCACCCGTAATTTGATAGGCTACACACATTTGTGCTGTCCCTTCCCACCAAATACCATCTTTGTTATTGCTTGCGTCAACATGGTCAAAACTAAAGTCAAAACCCTTCCAATAGTCACCCGCTTCCTTACATGTTGGACAGGGATCTACCTTACAAAAGTTTTCAACCCAAGCAATACCAGCACCGTACTTATCCTCTTTACCTAAACCCATCAGCCCCCAAGTGTTCACATCAACAGGCAGAATGTCTTTGTTTATTGTCACTCCGTCTTCTAAGGTCCCTGTCCAAAAATGTCGTTCAGGTGCATCCCACATGGCCTCTACAAATCCTTTTGCGTGAATTGCTCTATCTAGCCAAACATCTTCTTTGGTTATATGGTAGAGCTTCATGAACGCTACATAAACATCGATATTATGCTCAGTAGATTTCCACAAGAGCTTAGCCTGTCCTTCAGGGTTATTAGCAGTCTCTTCCCATCCTTCATAACCACCTGTATATCCACCAGCTCCCCTGTCGTCTCTGCATTCCCTCTCGATCCATTCTCCCATCTTTATTGCTGCTTCAAGATATTTTTCCCCACCCTTTTTCTCGTAATAGGAGAGAAGGGCGATCATTGCCCAACCTAAGTTACCTGTATGCGTACCGACCTGGAACTTATCCTCATACCATTGGTTACTGTTAGGATCCCACCATCCAGGCATCCTCACTGTGTTCTCTTTTCCATGGGGCTTCCAACCTGGGAATAAGATGAGATCACCTGCTTGATATGCATTTCTCAGGCGGCCATCGTCGAAGTAGCGATCATGGTTTTGTGCATAGACAAAAGCATCGGCTATAAGCTTTGCCCGATGCCAATCTTCATCTGAACCTCTGGAAATAAAAGTCAGAAGAGCCAATGCATTATCATATACAAAAGCTACGTTTTTCATTATTCGATCGAAATCCAGGCTTGAAGGGATGGTCTCATAGCTTGGAAGGAATCGAGGCTCTTCCAGCCGACTTTTATCATATTGAATATTATCAAGATAGAAGATAATATCCTCGTTATTATTCTGAGAGGCGCTGCTAACCCAGCCAAAACCACCTATAACGTAGCTTAGATCCTTATTCTTAAGATCAATTATGTACTCAGTCCAGATAGTAGAAAGTGTAGTATAGCCTAAGGAAACCTTTGGCGAAGAATCAGGATAAGGCTCTGTAGGCTCTCCAGTCAAAGGGTTTCTCCCTGCGCCCAATGCAAAGAATTCTACCCTCTCCCCTCCTTTCTTGCCTCTAGCCCAGAAAGTTAATTTAGTCGCCTCAGTTAAATCACATCCTGCTTCTGGGTGCTCTCCCCAATTAGACTCAGGTTGAGTCTCCTCTCCCTCTAAAACACCGTTCAAGAAATACCAACCTCCCCAGTTAGCACCCTTAGCATAAAAACAGTTCTCTATGCAAGTAGCACCAGAATAAGGGTTATTGGTAGAACCTGGATCAATGTCCACCGCATCTTCGTCTCCTTCGCTTGCCATCCTCCCCAAGCAGACAAAATGATTTCCAGCAGCCGAAAGATCGGTATAGACATCAAAAGAGTTGTGGTATTTATCCATGACTTCATACAGGTGTTCATATGCTTTTTCTTCATTAATACCATATAAAGCAGCAAGGGTAGATTCTGCAAGCTTATTCTGCGGGGTAAAATCAGTGTTACAGCAACCGCCAGCATCGGAAACGGTTAACCAATTCCACCAAAACATCCCTTTAAACCACTTCTTTTCTCCAAAGACATTGATGGCAGCCTCATAACATCTAGCCTGTAAACTACAGTTGCGAGGTTCAATTCTATCTGAATCCCATGGGCTTTGAGCAGCGTAGTCGATACTTCTATATCCGATCTCGGTAAAAATCACTGGTTTATTAATACTAAGTTGCCAAGCCTCAATTTCATGGACCCATTTAGTCCACCCATCCATTATCTCTTCAAGCAAGGGATCCCGTGCCTCACTTAAAGGAAAATAGGCATTGATACTAGCGAGATCGACTTTATCCCAAAAAGATACATAAGCATACCCATCCCAATTTGCTGCGTAGGTTAATTGACCTTCATAAGTATCCTTGATGCTATCGATGATTGTATTCCAGTATTGCCTATATGTTTCACTATGCAAACTTTCAAACTCTGTACCTATACAAAAAAACTCAACATCGTTCTCTTGAGCAATCTGGGCATAGTGGATGATGAAATTATTATAACTTTCAAACCAAGCATCCTTATCTGAAGGATCAATCTCACCTCGCCAAGTACCATCCTGAACATCAATATGGGGTTTAAGCATTACGCTCATTCCTCGTTTATGAATCTCATCAATTGCCTCTATAATTTCAGCTTCTGTATGTGTATTCTTAGGATCAGGAGAAATATCGCTTGAATTCTTATTTTCCATGTACTGAGTATCTATCAATGCTACATAGTTGGCATTTATTTTCTTAAGCCTGTCTAATGAATTTTCTACGTTTTCAAAGTCATACTGAAAGGTATATCCATTTTTTGACCAAGTAACATCATCTAACCACATTTCCCCAGAGAAAGTTCCACCCCAGTTATCATTTGTGCCTATTTTCACTCCGATCATTACTACATTGGTTGGATCAAAGCCGGGGTCCATCCATCCTCCTGGAGGAGCAGCTGTGCTTGGCGTCACCGTCACCTCTTTCCACTTGTTTATATCTTCCCAATAGATGTCGTGCCAGCCCCCGTAAAAACTTCTCCACTCTCTATCTTTCACAAATAACTGAAGTCCGTTCGGTGCCCAAGAATATCCTTGGATTCCTTCAGGGCACCATATTCGAGCCGAAATTGTTACGCCACTAAAATCCACAGGTGCAATTATGCAATGAGGTGATTCCGACAAGGGAGGACGATATCGCAAATCAACAAAGGTTTCTCCATTTCTCTTATGATTTTCAGGATCCTGACCAATGAGCTCAACGGTCAACTCTAACGAAGCTTTACCCTCACAAGGCTTGTTCGCCGTTATGGAAACCTCTGTGACTGCTTGGGAATCCCAATAGGTCTGTGGCTCCCAGCTTGTAGAAAAAGGGTAGTCTCCCTTTGTCCAAGAGACATAGGTAATGCCCTCGTAATCTAAACTATATGTTTTTTTCTCCCACTTAAAATCTTGAGTGTAGTTAGTCTCCCCAAACTCTGGGCAACCTCGCCCAAGCATATGATGATTGTAAGCAACGCCTTCAACTGTGTTTGTGAAATTGGACAAGGTAGAAGTTGTCCTTAGCTGATCACCATTAAGAAGTTTAGATCCTGATACAACCCCACATCCGCTACTCACAACCATCACCAAAATCAAAAACCCTATGAGAAACTTCCAGACCTTCGTTTTTCCCTTAATGGCATAACCTCCTATCCAGTCCAGTGCTGGCCTATTATAATCATATCTAGAACGTTAATTACGCCGTCTTTTTTGACATCCTGTAGAATCCATCCTGGAGAGCCAGTCTCTCCCCAATGCTGACCTATCAAGATCATATCCAGAACATTGACATGGTCATCATTGTTCACATCACCAGTCCTGCTCGTGGTGACATTTCCATCGTTTACCGCGATAGGCATGGGATCTCCATTTATATCACCTACTATGACATTTGATAAATCCAGTGTTGATGTTCCCTGTATATCCTTCGCTGTAAAGTTGATCACAGCAAACGTCCCTGGCGACGATACTGTCTCTCCCGAAGCTGTGATAGTGCCAGCAACCCCTGTGATAGTACCAGCGCCATTATCTATTGTTCCGGGACTGAAATACGTGCTTGCTCCATTTTGGTTAAGCAGGTTTCCCTCCTCTACACTGACTGCTGTTATGAGGGAGGAATCAAAACTCAGGTCAAACTGCACCCCTGCTATGGCGACCTTTGGGTCTACAGTCACATTGACTGAGAAAGAGTCTCCGCATGTTACTTCTTGACTCGGAGGGGAGACCATTACTACGGTTACCTCTGCTGGTATCTCCTCAAAGTAGGCGGTAACGCTCTTATTGGAATTCATGGTCACTGTGGTTGGGTTTATGGCGTTATTGTCAGTGCCGCTCCAGTGGTCAAACTGCCATCCTGAGGCCGGGTTGGCAGTAAGGGTCACCACGGTCCCGGCATCAAATGTGCCACCACTGGGGTCAACACTGCCACTGCCTGATGGGCTGACACTTGTGGTCAGGGTATACTGGATCTTGATTACCTCTACTTTTTTCGGGCCAAAGACTCCAGGTGAGCCTCCAGTACGTGAATTCCTTTCATCGTTCCAAGCTTCTGGTGCTCCTGAATTGTCGACCACATGAATTCCATACCAGTAAGTATCGGCAGAAGGATGACTGCTATCATTGAAATAACCAGAGGCGCTTTGGCCCGAAGCAGGTTTCGTATCTTGGGGATTGGATGGCCAGTCGGGTTGGCCATCACCATTAACATCAACTGCGCGCCATAGCTCGACTCTATCCAAACCAACATCATCTGAAACAGAGTAGTAGATTCTGACAGCATCTCCTAAATTAATTGAAGTTTGTGAAACACTAAGGGATGTAACCTTTGGATAAAAGTGCCTTCTTGCTTCGGTGAGATATTGCTCATAGTTTCCATTCTTCCAAGCGCTCCATGGATTCCAGTTATTGCCATTATTAGAAATTTCCCTGGCAGCATTTGCATTGTAGTCTGGCTCAAATAGCTTGCACCTGTCATAATTTCCTCTAGGTGGAGTATGCCAATATGTGTTTATTTGCCATAATCCAATGGACATGTGTCCCGGCGCTGGGTTGTCTATGTCTCCACAAGCAGAGGGGTTTGCTCCGCTCTCCCCTGGTCGTGTACTCTCCGCTCTGGCTACAGCATAAGCTGTGACTCTTTTACTTTCCCCAGTCTGAGTACCACCTAAGCAGTCAGGGTAGGGGAAATGGCTTCTTACTAAAGCTGCGAGTTCATTACCTGACAAAGCACCTCTGTCCCAGCATGAATATGGACATGGCGTCACTTTCTCAAGGTAATCTTCAGCCGACCAGCCAACCCTGCCACCGCCATAGTCGACCTTCCAGAACCAATAGCATCCAGATACATCTTTCACAGCCCCGTACTTCGGCCCAGCCAAGATTTTGCCTTCGGTGCCCTGAGATACGGCTCCCAGCTCATTCAACTCAGGCGGCTCAGACCTGTATTTCACCCCTACGCTTGGGGTGACCCGAATGGTGTCCCCGATACTGAACTTCGTCGAGGGGGTGATGTACTTGTCCTTAAGTCCCTCTTGAACTGAGTAGCCTTGGATGCCATCACAATAGCGCACCTCTACCCAGCACCAGCCATTGGCAGGGATTGGATTTGCGTCGAGGATCACACCGACAGCACCATTGGACTCGCACTTATATGAGGTGTAGCCTGTGCCGGGTCCAGATCTGACGTTTAGGCAGGGATCTGGAGAGGCATCAACCACTACTGTATCCCCCTTGCTGAATTTTGCTGTACAAGAGCTTGTAGAACCCACAACTCCAAGCGGTGCACTTTGATCTGCAAAGGATACGTGCATCTCGCTCGTCACAGGTAGCTGATGTACGGAGTCATCTAACGATGGCGAGGCCAAGCCAATGCCGCCAAGCATCGCCCCAATCATCACAAACAGAAGTGCAATCCCGAAGATTTTGCCTACCAATTTGCCTTTTTTCATTGACGCACTTCCCTTGTCCACTCTTTTATGTTTACCCTCGCGCTTCGATAAACTGCGGGCAGGCTCTTATCTTTCCTCTTCAAAGGAAAAACAATTGCCTCGACTATGCTTGGCAATGACCTTGGCTTTCGAAGAAAAGGAGAGATTTTGCTGTGGTAGGAAGAAAGAGCCCAGCTCACCTGTCTACATGTGCTGAACCGAACATGGTAGGAAGTATGACAATTCCCTGACGCGCCCACTTGACCACCAACCCTATGTTGGTCTTAAAATAATATTTCTTAAAGAGACTATTTTTGTAAAGGCTATTATGCCGTTATCTTAAGGAATTGTCAATAGTTTTTGTGCGGTGTCCAAAGCATACTATAGAGTTAAGGAGCAACAAAACGTCAGAATGTGCAATGATATACAACTTGGACAATTGTTAATTGGTTCGATGCAGGGAATTACGATCTCAAAGAGCAGGCAAGAAGGGATTGTAATAGAGCCCCCAGGAAGCAGGCCAGCTACCTCTGAAATATCTATTAATTCTGAAGGCTTGACTGTCCCACTTTTGCTGACTACATACACACTTTGGCAGTGATTTTAATCGGCGACTCTACTCCACTTGAAGACACCGCTAGTGGTTCCGGCATAGACTACTTGAGGGTTAGTAGGATCAATAACCAAAGATCGGACTTTGAAATCTGTAAGGCCTTCATTCATAGGCCTCCATGTATCACCCCGATCGATACTATTAAAGATACCGTCTTTCTCCGTTCCTACATATATGGTTTGAGAGTTAGATGGGTCAATAGCTATAGAGTGGACATTAACATCGGTGATTCCCTCACTACTTTCTGTCCAGTTTTTACCTCCGTCAGTGCTCTTGAAAAGGCCATCATCGGTTCCCACATAGATTGTCTGGGGGTCAGCAGGATCAATGGCCAAAGCTTTCCTAATATTGATGGTGGGAAGTCCTTCACTAATGGGTTCCCAGTTGAATCCTCCGTCAGTACTTTTGAAAACTCCTCCCCAGGTACCAACATAGATGGTATTTGGGTTGGTAAAATCGACAGCTAAAACATTAGCCCAAGGGCTGGTGAGCCCTTCATTCATGGATCTCCAACGTTTGCCCCCTTGAGTGCTCTTAAAGACTCCGCCCCCCATCGTTGCTACGTAGATAACCTGTGGATCACAAGGGTCTATGGCCATATGATTAATATAAAGATTAGTGAGTCCGTCGTTAAACGCCTCCCAGGTTTTACCTCCATCAGTGGTTTTGAAGACGCCTCCTCCATCAGTTCCTACGTAAAGAATATTCGGATTAGTAGAATCAATAACCACACATTGTAAGTAAGCTATGTCTATCCCGATGTTAAACGCCTCCCAGGTTTTACCTCCACCAGTGGTTTTATATATCCCACCTCCGAAAGTTCCAGCATAGATAGTCTGCGGATTGACAGGATCTACAGCTAATCCTAGAGGCGAAATAGAAGCATATAAGAGAAGGCCTTTATTTCTTGGTTCCCAGTTGGATCCTCCGTCAGTACTTTTGAAAACTCCTTCCCAGGTACCAACATAAATAGTTTGTGGATTAGTGGGGTCTATAGCTACAGTCTTAGTGTAAGTAGTAGTGAGACCTTTGTTAGAAGAATACCAAGTAACACCCTTATCAGTGCTTTTGAAAACTTTATCCCAACTTGCCACGTAAACAATCCCAGTGATTAGATCAATAGTTATACCTCGGATATAAGGGCTGGTAACTCCTTCGCTTGCATTCCAAGCGACTCCTCCATTCGTGCTCTTGAAAAGCCCTCTACCATCAGTCCCAGCATAGATAGTCTGAGTATCTACTGGATCAATGCAAAGAGAAATGATACCGAAACCCTCGGGAAGGCCAAAGGTACTTGGTTCCCAAGTGCTTCCCCCATCAGTACTCTTAAAGACACCGCCACCTCCCTCACCCCAGAGAGCGCCAGCATAAAGAGTTTGAGGATTAGTAGGGTCAACGGCCAAAGCCCAGATGTCCAACATGGCGATCCCCTCATTGCTTGCTTGCCAAGTGTCTCCTCCGTTCGTGCTTTTAAATACCCCAAATTGTGATCCAGCATAGATAGTCTGCGGATTGATAGGATCTATTACTACAGACCAGATATGCTCAGACTCGAGGCCTTCGTTGATGGATTCCCACGTCTCACCTCCATTTGTCGTTTTGAACATTCCTTCACCAATGGTTCCAGCATAAAGAGTCTGAGGGTTTAAAGAATCTATCGCCATACATAATATAATGGGCGTAGTTAAGCCGGTGTTAATAGACTTCCAAGTGTTACCTCCATCAATACTTTTATAAACTCCTCCGCCGTCAATTCCAAAGAAGATAGTCTCAGGCTCGATTGGATCGATGATCAAAGTCGCAGGATTAGAACCGTATGGTCCATTGAGTTTGACCCATTGCCACGGAATAGGTTCTGGTATACATCCAGCAATAGGCAATCCAACTCCAACAATCAGAGCGATAGCTATCAAAACATATGATATTCGTTTCAATTAGGAACCTTCTTTTGCAAATTCAGCTTTCTTAAGTTTACCACAATTCTTTAAACTGTCCATGCCAAGCACAAAAGTCAGAATTGTTCAACTGGATGCTGCTCTTGAGTAGCAACCGAATCGCTTATTGCTTGTCGCTCGTCTCTTAGTCCTCGACCCTATTCTCTCTATCCGTCATACTCTGTCGCATGTCGTATGTCGCTTATCGAATATATTCTATGCCCCATCTTTCATACTCCCTGCTCCCTGCTCTCCGCCCCCTACTCCTGCTCTTCGCTCTATGCTCTACGATCTCTGCTCCCTGTTCGCCGCTCCCCGCTCTTCACTGCATAGTGCATGCTCTTTGATGCAAAAGAGCGACAGAGCGAAGAGCGGGGGGGGGCAGGATCAGATCAACTGAGGGAGGTATTTCGCAGGCAACAGAACCATGGTCTGTGCACTCGCTTGTCCCGGTCAATACAGAACGAGGAACTAAACAAATGGTTATGTGCAACCAATTCTGGATTGTGATGCAATTCTATTGGTAATGCCAACTGTGAACACTAAAACTGGATACCGGCTTACTTACCCAGTTTCTGGAACCACGTATTGGAACATGGAACTGGAAGTGCGAAGTCACAGATTACAACTTATCAGCTACGAGTTTTAAGTTCCAAGTTCCAAGTGTAAGTTAGAAGCTACAACGAAGCTACAACTCAGAAGTTAGCAGTTCAAACCTGGAACTGGAACGGGAACAAGGGAGCAAATCTTGAAGGCATAATCTGGCTGACTATTAGGTCACAAAACGATGGAATGTTCACGGTGACATACATGATTCTACCTAGCCTAGGTACTAGGCACTTACGTTGGTGAGGTATGATCCAATGTTATATAATCACAGCTAGAATTAGGGTAGTAGTCACACGATAGATAGGTGAATCATCCATGGGCAAGAGACGGTGCAGTTCATTTTGGCTAACGGTCACATGAATCTATTGCGGGAAGTCCGACCTCCAGTAGGCTTGCCTTCCGCTTAGAGCATGGTATGATCAAGAAATATCTGTCATACATCGTATCATCCCTAAGTTAGCCATTACACAGGACCGGCCGATTAAACTCTGTTTGCTAAACTCTGAATAGTACTAATCAAAGAGTCGAAATCATGGATCTTGCGGACGAAATGATATGTCTTTTTTGTATAACCCACCTTATGTCCGCCTTCATAGTCTCCTGCTCTATGCATACGTTCATATACAGTTTTGCCGAGGGCAGTTTCTAGTTTGTCCCATAAAATGCACTTTAGGCACGGGAAATCTATCCAGTGTACTATTAGATTCTCAGCACTAGGGTAGATTTTTTTTGCTACTTGGATTTCATTTGCGCATTTCTCCACGTCAACAGTTAAAGAACCGTCATAACACTCTGTATTGGGTGAGACAAATTGCCTAGCCTTAATGAATGGAGCATTGTGATATTTTATCTCAAGCAAAACTGTGACATCCTTCTTCCTGTTCTTAATCCCTATATCAGGTAATCGCATATCCACTGTGGCAGCATCAAAAGCATCAATGTGCAGGCTCTTTAAGAATTCTCTAAATGGTTCCTCAAAACGTACTCCGGTAATAGTATCCTGACTTTTGCTAAGATCTGACCGTTGCTCCAAGAAGAATGGCATGCACTTCTCACATATTGCAGCTAAGCCTGGGATTTTCACCTGCATTTCCTCACAGGTAGTTACTTTTGATTTACCATGGTTTTCAGTGTACATTTTCTGATAGCATAGCAGATTCACCTCGTTAGGCGGTTTCAGAAATGTCTCATAGACAACTCCATCAAGTTGTGTCCTTAAACTGTTAGCCATATCCTTTGAGTGTTTAAGTAGTTTCTCATAGTAATCATGTGACTTGTCGCTCATTACCGCTCCTCCATTGTTCTCGTCTAACCTAGTCGTTTCAGAGAGAAAATCGGCTCTCTTGCGAGTATACCATAGATAGGGGTGAGATCCTTTGTTTCCCCAGTGACTATTTTGACCGTTTCTTGGTCAACCTCGTAACGCCAGCCTTGCTTTTGCACCGCTTGTTGGAATTGGATAGGAAGCGGAGGTAACTCTTGCTGACCAAACTGGGCAAAAACGTGCAAAAGGCCCCGCGTCTGTGTCGCTGTCAGCTTTGTGACATCCAGCAAGGGTAACAAGCGTAGTGTCTCACTTTTAAGCCCGACCCAAGGTCCTTCAGTGTCTTCCCGGAACGCGAGCCAAGACAGCACCCCAGGAGTCGTGTTTAACCAGAGAACTTGGATATTTTCATGTTCCTTGGACACTAGGGCCTTACCGTCGCTACTGAGAACCGGTTTAAGTGTCACAGGCCACCACTCGGAAGCTAGAGCTAGTTCAGAAAGCTCCACAGCCATTAGCCGCATCGTGTTCAGCCGTAACCTTTCCGCCACCATTAAACAGCCTCTTCTAGCCCAGAGAGTGGTCGCCTGTTGCCCCTTTCCGGGGTTTACTTCCATCCAAGCATTCGGAGCCGTAGCTAGGGTTTTCATAATAGCAGAGTCATGTCCCCACAAAGCGGGGTAGGAAGTCTTGTGCTGGACTTTTCGGAATTCCTTCATCCTGTGGGGCCTATCGCTACCAATCTTGTCAGCAATTTCCTCTAGGCTTATGGTAGAAAAGGAAAGCAAGCTCGTTTCCCCGGGCACACGGAATTGCCCTGTGGTAACAAAGAAATGAGTAATACGGTTAAGTGCAGTCTGGGCGAACGGGGCTAGCTGTCCCCAGGTGTCTACGGAATCAGCCAAGGTGGAAGGCGAAACGGCATATGCCTCACCCAGCTTTTCTTCTCCAATCATCAAGTCTTGGTGGCTGGCATTAGCGTTTTCCAACACATCGTAGGCACTGGTATGCGTTGCCAAAGTCTTGCTGAGCTCGACAAATTTTCCTGAGACCACAATTGACTCCATCTCGTTCCTGGGTTTTCGCCAGAGATTCGCCACGATTGTTCTCACTCGAGGCTCGTCCGCATCTTCAGCTCGTTTTCTAGCAACCAGCAGGATTTCACTCAGGCTCGTATTCTCACTGAAATTCCAGTCATTGGGAGCCTGGTGACTGGTAATTATCAATTCAATGTTATACTTATCAAGCAGGAGTTCCCTCGCCTTTCTCCAGGCTAGTCCCGATAGAAGAGTGCGAGGTATCACCAGGGCAAGTCGTCCTCCGTTGTGAAGACATCTGTCCGCCACAGCTATGAAAACCGCACCTAGCCCTGCTTGCCCAATACCCGAGAGTTTTCTTTTGTTAAGTAGTTTGGAAAGATGGCTTTGAAGCTGACGTCGCTGAGCCTTCGGCAAAGCACCAAAGAGCAGATTGCCGCCCATGCTCCGAGTAAAGGGCGGATTCATAATAACAAGGTCAAGGTCTTCTACAGTTAACGGTGAGAGTTCAGCGACAGATATACCTTTCTTTTCCGGTGCAGCGACTATCTCACCCGTCAAAGCTATGGCCGGTGTTAGTTGTTTGGATTCGAGGAGATCAACGCTTCCTAGTCGCGGCTTCGTGCCTTCGGCGGTTAGCGGAAGCGCATAAATTTTTGTCGTGCCGAATATAGACGAGGGATTGTGAAGAGCAAGGGTAACAGCAGAGAGGTGAGCAGCAAAACCCAGGACGTCTAGGCCGAGAAAGACTTTTTCAAGCAGCACCTTGTGCAGTTCCTTGGGATGAGCCTCTAAGTCATGCTCAGCTGAGGTTGTTACATGCTTATCTAGGATTGCGCTGTAAGCAGCGGATAGCAGTGTGCCGGATCCACAGGCTAAATCTCCCGCCCCGAAGTTAGCAATGCTATCAACATTTGCCCATTCAAAGCGCCAGTGGTCGTTAGGAGCGTCCAGTGAAAAACGAGCCAAAAGATAAGCCGCCGGAACGCTAGTGTAGTACGTCGCTTGGTATTTGGCGATGTCACTCATGAGTAACCGATGATATATACGTCCCATAAGGTCGTGACGGAGAAGCGCTCTAGAAGAGGCAATTTTCTGAGCTTCTATAGCCAGGACCTTGAGAGCATCCTCAACGCCAGGTGAAGCGGGTATCGCGTTTATGAGATCTAACGCCATCTTAAAAATAGGTACGTAGTTCTTTCTGAGAATCTTCTCCCAGGCATTGGCAAAGCTGATTTTGAAGGGCAGTTGCGAAAGTGATGAGGCAAGTGTAGGAATATCACGGTCACTCCTGGCTAACACCTCCTGGAATAGCATAGCATCCACGAGGGTAAGTTCCCCCATCTTAATTATGGATACTAATTCACTCGCCTTTTTCTGGTTCTTCATTAGGAGCCTCAGGTATTTCCATTATGGTTGATATCTTGGCTGCTAAAACCTCAAGAGGGCTAGATGTCATCAATTTCTCGACAGCCGTCTGTAGGGCAGATGCAAAGGATTCCACAGCCTTCCCAAGGATATCCTCAGATACGACCGAGGTATAACTAGCTCTAACCAAGTCGGCAAGCTGATTAATATCTACCTCATGCCAGCCCATCTTCTTGAGCCCTGGAGGCATCGGAGACTGCACATAATCTAAACTAAGCTGTTCAAATTCAGCCTGAGCTACATAACTAACCAGTGCCTGGAACTTTGATTTTAGCAGCATTGACTCCACTTCCTTCATAGTCACAGTGAGGGTAGCAGGTTGCATCTTAGAGTATATGACGCCGATGCAGATCTCGCATAGACCATCCTCAATCCTCTCTATACACTGCTTTTCCAGAATGGAATCAACCCCCGATGACACAAATTTACCTTCAATAATCACTTTCACCCCGTTTACCGTGAGGAGCACATCCGGCTTTTTCCCAACACCTTTCGCCTGTCTGTGAACAACGACTTCACCAAGAGCTTGTAACTCCCTGCGCCTTAGCAAGTGCGCCAAGACAACATTCAACGTGGTCTCAGTGATATCTACCGGCAGAAAATCCTTAATCATTCAGCCTATCCTTAGCAGTAATTCTACACGGTATTAGTCTAATCATCAATAAACGCACCACGGCTACAAAATCCTGATTTTTGTGTGAAAGAGCGCTATTGACTGCGACCGCCAATTGACTTACTATGGATATCATTAAGCGCTGATGAAACCAACATTTTTGATTTGTTGTATTCTTGCTCTTGTTTTGGCCGGCTTATCGTGTGCCCCAGAGGCTACATTGGAAATTTCCGTAACTGAAGTAGATAACGGAGTAATGATTCAGAATGTGGGTAATATTGATTGCCTTGTTTTTGTCAGTTCACTTGAGGGTGAGCAGCAATTTGAATTAACTGTCGGTGAAAGTGTAACAGTTACCAATATATCACAGCCTGTTGAGGTTTCAGCAGTTAGCTTGCGAGACGAATAGTTGCCTATAATACAATCCCCACAAGAGCCAACTCCCTTCTCAAAAGTTTTGATACAACTTGCATTATAGCCATATACTCACTGCACAAGATAGCACGGAGTTCAACAGACATCCGGCGTTATAGTCGAATCGCTTTTCAGTACCATCGGGTTTCTTTGCTATAATGATAGATGCTTGGAATTTGCCAGCAGTTTCAGGCAATTTAGCTCGCCGCCCGGGCCTGGCGAACAGGTGTCGCTGAGGCGACGGGATTTCGGCCCTGCTATATAGGGTTGCCTTCCATGCCAAAGCCTGGAAACGAAAGGTCGGCGGTATTCAAGGCAAGGCGAGGCAAGGCATGGGCTGGCACAAAGGCTCCGTTTTCACGACGGAGCTTTTGTTTTGGGCATAGCCGTTCAGAGAATATGGGCCTATTTCCTACAATAGGCGAAATGAGGCTCTCCTCCGATGTCAAGTTCATTGGGAGACAAAACCTACCACCTGAACTTTGAAGCTGGTATGATAGAATTGTATAAAATCGGATTGACACCAAAGGGCGGTTTGTGTGATTAACCGAAGTGCTGTTGCACATTCCTCGGTATTGTTAACTTCAGAAGCGTGTTTTTGTTTTAACGACGCACGTGCGATTCTATTCGTGAGCTGCCTTATAATGTCGATTAATCATCCTGTCTAGGTGCTGTTCGTCAGCAACATCTCAAGAGCTATCTGTGTTTAAGCATTTCGTCCAATTTCGTTTTGAAATCAGCATCTCTACGGAAATCGCTATAAATGGCTGATAACTGAAAATCTTCGCGGTGCATTTCACCATTCTTAATCGCATTGTTAGCGTGTTCATAAAACGCTTCCTTGTCATCTTCTAATGCTGCGATGACTGCTAATCTTCCATTGTTACGCATTGCGTTCTTTTTTAGTTTCTTTATTTCTTTGTTTAACTGCTCCTGCAATCCCAATATCTTTAACAATCGACAGAACAGACTGTCCAGATCATATCTTGTTTCCTCACTACCTGTTTCTATATTCTGCGAATACAAACATAGCCTTGTAGCAGATACAACCGCTCGTTGCAGAAGTTCTCTGTTAATGCAATCGACTAATACTGAGTCAGCATCTAATGAATCTTCCTTGAACCATTTACGCCAGCAATTCTGTGCAAGAACCATTCCACCGGCAAGAATTTCCCAATAAACCTGAAGAAAGTAATCCCAATCTACATCTAACCGTTCACCTAGCTTTACTTCCTCGACACCTGGTAATCCTCCAATGCTCCTAAGATAACGAGTATTCACTATTCCGTTATTATGTGCGAAGATATTCCTTCTCTGATATGCCTCGTTAATCAAATCCCAACTTACGATCGTTCTTGCTGTGTTAACTTTCAATTCATTCTCAAAGAATAGGATTTGCTTAGCGAAGTTCTTGAAAAGCACCGTTTCGACCTTTTGATCTGTTAGCATATGTATTGCTTCCTGTATACTGGTGCATTTTCTTAACTCTTCAAGAGACAATACCATGTCATCACTCAGAGCTTCAGGATAACTCTCATAATAACAATGAAGAATGTCTGATAGCAGAAAATCAAAGGTAGCAATCATCAACATAAAGGAACTCTTCAAAAGCAAACCCCTATGTAGTTCATCATCTAGAGCTACATTCACCCCGGCATAATCATAGTCTTTTACGACACCAATGATTCCGTCTACCGTGGATGATAATCTTTTTTCCTCTACGCTCACTTGTTCTGGGGGCTTCACATCTCTTTTGCCCGAAGTGGGCATATTAACCAATATAGACTGTATTCCCTCTTTGATTCGTTCTCCTGTCTTCTTAGCTGTCTCATCACGTGCATCAGCTACTGGACCTATATTGGTCACGAAATACTTAATGCCATCCATAGTAATCCTGAAGTTCATCGATATTCTTCTGATGGCACTGAACTCTTTTTCTCTTGTTTCCTTACTAGCCACCTTATTCCCTCATTATATGCATTCCATTGAATAACCGCTCTGTGACACTGTTTTATTGCATTTTACCACTAACAATACTACGCTGACACATGTATGGAGTCTACGGCCAAACATGCAGAGCATGTTATGGCTACTTGGACTACACAGTTTAGCGCTTTGTTCAGTTGGCGAGCCTCGCCGCCTTCTTCCTTGCTACCAAAGAACCATCGGCGTAAAATGGAAAACAGTGGGGAAAAGTTCGAATCCTGTTATGGAAGGCATCCCTCAGTTAGGCGCAGGTGCCACCATTTAGTAAAATGTTATTGGTGGTTTGTTAGTCATCAAAGCTGCCAGCCAATAGGAGAATAGCGTTATGAAAGCAGAATTTTCTAAAGGCGACAGGGTCATAATAAAAGCGTTTGGGAATAGAGTTGGCATAATTGACGGTGAACCTAGGGAAACAAAGGGCAAATGGTTTTATCCTGTTTCTATCGACCCCAGCCAGCCAAGCCCTTATTATCCGCAAGATTCTCTCGAGAGATTTGTTGCGCCGAAATCAGTAGAACAACTGTTAAGAGATAAAGAATTTTCTGATATTGAGGACTTCATTCAGGGATTGATTTACAAGAAACTTGAAAAACCTCTGTCTGATAATCTTTATACCTTTTATGCTTCCCGAACTGAATTTCTAGTTCACCAGTTTAAGCCTGTCCTCAAATTTCTCAATTCCTCTAAGCAGAGACTTCTATTGGCAGATGAAGTGGGATTAGGGAAGACAATAGAGGCTGGGATTATTATTACAGAAACATCCGCACGATTAGACGAATTGCCTAGAGTTCTGATTGTATGCCCTTCTATGTTAACCCAGAAATGGGAAGGGGAGATGCGGAAAAGGTTTAGCTTAGACTTCAATATTTTGAAAAGAGACGATTTTATGAAATTCCTACAGCGATATAGGGAATACGGAGAGGCGGAAAAACTGAAAGGCATTATTCCTTTACAAACTATCAGGTCAAATAGAATGATAGAAAGCCTAAGAGATATAGCACCGCGCTTCGACATCGTTATCGTTGATGAAGCACATTATATGAGAAATCCTGAAACTTTAAGTAGCGAACTAGGAGAGGTCTTGTCAGAACTGTCTGACGCAATGCTTTTTCTTACTGCAACACCTCTACAATTAGGAACCCCGGATCTCTTTAATCTTCTTAGTTTGTTAGTCCCCGAGGAATTCTCTGATTTTGCTTTGTTTTACAACTTGATCGAGCCAAATGAATATATCAATAATGCGTTGCGAAGATTATATGACCCGAGCGCTGCCTTTAAGCTACTAAAAAGGGTCGAAGATTCGTCCCAGAAAGAGCGTTTTCTGAAAAACCCCTTTTATCGCGAAGCAATCGAACTACTTAGTGGTAATACCAAGCTAACCCGAGAGCAAGCACTTCGACTACAGAAGCTACTGATAGAATTGAATTGCTTGTCCTATGTTTTTACCAGAACAAAAAAGAGGGATGTTGATACTGAATTTCCTATAAGGGAAGCAAGGGTAATTCGCGTTGAATTTACGCCAGACGAGATGGATTTCTACAATGCTGTCACTGACTTTGTAGCCGAACGTTTTACAGCACGATATGGCTCCTCGCAAGGAATTTCTTTCGCAGTCATAATGCCTCAAAGACAGGTCGCAAGCTGTATTCAGGGTATGAGGGAGAGACTTGATGACATAATCAAGAAAAGGGTGGTTAAAGCTCCCTCCGGAGATAACGGGGATATAATCGATTCTTCAGTGGATATTGACTCACCTTGGAGGTTAGAGGATGGAGAAGTTTCAGCTCTTCAAAAGCTCAAGGGATGTGCCGGCAGAGTAGGTGAGATTGACACGAAATTTGATAAATTTCTAGAGGCGTTGCGCAAACTCGAAAAGGAGAACCGGGGGCCAAAGATAGAATCAAAGATAATAGTGTTTGCATTCTTCAAAAAGACGTTGGAATACTTGAGAAAGCGTTTGGAAGCTACGGAGTACCGAGGTAAAGTAGCTTTGATCCACGGCGATATTCCTATCAAAGACAGACTAAAGATTATTAAAAGGTTCCGTCAACCAAACGAAATAAAAATTTTACTATCTTCTGAAGTAGGCGGTGAAGGTTTAGATTTTGAATTTTGCAATGCAATCTTCAACTATGATTTACCTTGGAACCCTATGAGAGTAGAACAACGGATTGGTAGGCTTGACCGTTACGGGCAACGCCATGAGAAAATCCTTATTTATAATTTCTCCATGGTTGGAACAATAGATGATGAAATTCTAAATCGTTTGTACGCTAGAATAAATGTATTTGAAAGGTTCATTGGAGACTTAGACGCTATTTTAGGAGACCAGATAGCAGAGTTGACAAAGGACATATTTAATACAAAGCTGACTCGTGAGCAGAAGATTCAAAAGATTGAAAAAGTTGCTGAGAACATAGAAAGGAGGCAGAAGGAGTTAGAAGAGTTTGAGATAGAATGTCAAAAATTTATCGGTCAAGATGAGTATTTCAATCGAGAGGTTACAAGAATTTTAGAAACAAAGCGTTTCATAACTTCGGACGAGGTTTTGTTTCTCCTCAGGACTTTCGTCAAGAGAAATTATCCAAAGACTACGCTACTTCCTCCGAAGAGCGGTAGAGCTAATGTCTATGTTCTCAAACCGGGCGAGGATTTTCGCAGATTCGTTAGATTGCACTCTTCCTCAGCTGAGAACATAAGAGAACTAGAAAGAAAACTATCTTCTGATGGGGGAGTCTTAGTGACTCTTAATGATCAGGAAGCCTGTAGAGATGAATCCCTAGAATTCATTACCATCCATCACCCAATAACGAAGGCGATAAAACGATATTATGACGAAAATAAACAAAAGATCTATAATACTGCACGATTCCGCTTAAGAGGAAACAGTGACTATCAAGGGAAATTCCTCTTTTTCATATATTTGCTAGAAAAAACTGCATTAAGGAAAGACTTTATCTTGATACCGACTCTCGTTAATTTAGAGAATAGTAAAGTCCACATAGTAGATGAACTTTGTGATTGGTTCTTGGGTGAGATTGTAAAGGCAGAGCCCATTGATAAAAATCTTGCGGCTTACGATGATAACCACTTCGAAGCAGCCTCCAAAGAAGCAAGGGAATATCTGGAAATCATCAGGGAGGAAGAAGAACAAAAGCTGAGACGAACCAATGACACACTGGTAAATAACCAAATTGAAAGTGTTAAGCAGGCGGCGGCAATTAAAATAAGGAAAGCGAAGGAAACCATCGCAAAGCTCCTAAACCAAGGCAAATCTGAGGATGAACCTATTGTAAGACTTCACAAAGGAAGGATTCGAAACTTTGAAATTTCCATGGAAGAGAGAATAAAGAGCCTAGAACAGAAGCGGGCCGTTTCGGTAGGCTTTAATCTTATTGCTGGAGGCGTAGTGGAAATTGAGAGAGCGTAAATTGAGTATGAGTGAGAAACCTCTCAAGCAAAACACTTTCTCCCTTGTGCTTGCCCTTCTGCATGTCTAACACATTGTTTGCAGTCTGTTAGCTCACCTAAATGCTCCACCGCTCGCAAAACCTGGGAAATGATAGCCACGGACTTTTTGTGCGTGTCACCCCTCTTTTAGGCCGCACATCGGCAAAAGTCCCGATTTTCCCCTGTTCAAGGAGGAACTCTTTTTCAAGGGTTAATGGATACGAAATACCCGAACTCAGCTAAATGAAGTTCAATGAAGGTACAACAAGTGACCCACTTCTGGATGGGGATTGAACAATTGGGCGTATTGTTAAACCTTGGCGCATTGACAGCCGCTTGTCGCCTATTCAAGTGTTTTGCTAGCTATGGAAAATGTGCTAATATAGGTTAGGGAACGATAGCCATGGCAATAAGGGGATGCCCGATTCATTTCCAAGGTCGCTGTAGGCACTGCCCCCTTCCATTCGATGCACGGGTAGAGAAATGCAAGTGGTATAGAGAGCTCAGAAAGAGGTTCACAGCTCTTAAGCCACAGGGCTGGCGATCTGAGTTCTTTCACCTTCCATCCTAAAGTCAACACGGCCTGTCTGATTGGCCACTACCCTTGCACTTTTTAGTGAAGTGTTCAGCGTTGATGGGGAGTTTGGAATGATATTCTGTTGTGGGGCTCGTAGATTGCCCTCACTGCGACGCGCATGCTATATTTGTCACACAAAGTGATGAGCAAAACAAGAGCCAGGGCTAGTCGTGCCAAATTCTACATTGACGAATGCGTTCCTGATTGGGTAATGGTTCACTTATGGGGGCGAGGGCCGTTATCGTAGATGTTACAGTTCCACCCAAAATAACGGATTAGGCGAACCCAGAGTTCGTTTATTTGGCTGTTATACGACAGTAAACGATAAGGGAGTGTACTATGACCGATACAGATCCTGGGCAGGCATTTATAGCTGAGCTAGACAGTGAGATTCGACGGGAGTGGCATTGGGAGAACTTTAACAGAGGATTTTATGTAGCCACCAATTGGATGATATGGTTTGCACGTTTTCTACTTCTCGCCCTAGCCGCTTACCAAATTAACATAGGCAAGGATGCTTTATCTCAGTCTTGGATTATTTTCAGTATAGCAGCTCTGGCCATGCTAAATGTTGCCTTGCCGCTATTATCTTTGACACTAAAGTTTCAACAACGCCAAGAAGTACACGATCGCAATGCCCGAGAATATAGTATAATTAAGACAGAATTATTGGCTGGTACCATTTCACTTAATACAGCCATAGAACGGTTTAAAGAAATTTGCAGACAGCCGACAGAGGCTACAATTCGTCGAACTCCATAATTGAAAGAGTATTTCCATGCTTAGTTTTCAAACAGTGATATGAGGATAAATACTCAGTTTGCCGTCGTATAACATGGTATATCTGGTTTGCTATCGCTCACCTAAATTTTTCCTAATGGAAAAATTTCAGATATACTAGGAACGTTAAATGAAATGCCAGAGCCCACTTTCAGAGGTGATATGTAATGCAAGGGCGCACTTGGAAAAATATTGAAATTGACACAGCGGAGGAAATCAAAACACACCTTTTAGAAAACGGCGGGGTTGAAGAAGAAGTTAAAAGCCAGCATGAAGGATGGCAGGTTAAATTTTCTGATTGTACATTCACTTATTACAAAAAAGGTACGATCTATAGCACACCTTCAAATTCCAACGATCTCGCTGTGCTCGAAGCATGGAAGCAGATAGATTCGGTTGTGGGTTCTGCTTATGCCCTTCCTACAAAGGATTTTCTCATAGGGTTAGATGAAACGGGAAAAGGTGAGGTTATTGGGCATACTGTTCTTACTGGTGTGATTTTCCCTAAGGAAATTTTTGATAAAGTAGATTTGCTAATAGGCCCTGCAGATACAAAGAAGAGGCATGAGTTTGAATATTGGGATAAAATATTCAGAAAACTAGATCAATTCAGAAGCTTAGGGTTTGATTTTATCACCGAAAAAATTCCACCTTGGCATGTGGATAAATACAACCTCAATAAAATCATGGATGTGGTTTACCAAAAGATTTTATCTATCTTTCTCAGAAGAGCTCAAATTGAAGATTGCAGAATTGTTTTGGATGATTATGGAATAGGCCGTACATTAAAACGGTTTCTGAATTTTTTGGAAATGCAGGGGGCGGAAGTAGTAGTAACCACAAATTCAGAGGATAAATATCTTGAGGCAAAAACAGCGTCTTTAACCTCTAAGAGGACAAGAGAGGCCGTTATGAAGGCAATAAACGACAAGCCCGAATTTCAAATAGACAGTTTATCCATAGGTTCTGGTAATGCTGGAGACAAGCAAACTTCGGAATGGCTCAAAAAGTGGTATGCATCAGGCGAACAATGGCCGTGGTTTGTTAAGAAGTCTTTCAAGACTATTTGGGAGATAGAAGGAAAGACTGGTAAGCCCAAAAAGGTGATTCCTCCTATTAAAGAAGAATTGCTATCGAAAGATTTCATTGAGGAATTCAATAGAGGAAATCTATCTGTAAAGTCCCTTTTTCTTGTATGTTCACATTGTGGAGCAATAAACAAGGCAATATCTTATGCTATATCTAAAGCGAAATGCCCTTCGTGTAATAAATTTATTGATGATGTGGGTATCACTCTCAAATACTATTGCAGTTACTCTGTGCCAGATAGCAACATAATTATGAGAGGGTTATTATCCAAAGACCTTGAAAACAAGAGGTTTTTCGAGGGTTTTACTATAGTCATTCCTCCTGTTGTTAGAAGAGAATGCGACAACTCTGGTGGGAAAAAAGAATTTGAGAGACTGGCAAAATTTGCATCGATGGGGAGAATAAAATTGGAGGAACCAGGCAAAGTTGAAGATATACCAGAGGGTTTATCAAGTCTCGAACGGGATGAAAGAATTATGGAGTACGTTTTAGAGTATAACGCTGTATTTATCACGGCTGACAATCAAATGAAAGCTCAGGCGGTGTCGAAAGATGTATTTACAATATTTGCCTAAAAACTTAGCGGGCTCTGGCACTCTGCGTCTCTTCGGGGCTTGCCTCGCAACTTCGTTTGTGTCGGGAACATTAAACAAAAGTCCACAGTGTTACGTTTGTTCACATCTACCCCTGCTTAGGTCAACAGCTCGTTGACAACACTACTTCAGGCTGATACATTTGTAGGTGGAGTAGCTATGATTTCCATTCCTAATCGATGCATATGGTGTCTGGGTGAACCGCCTACCGCCGAATTTGATACTAGCCATGTTTTGCCTGAGTGCGTGGGCAACGCAAATCAACAAGTCCTACCAGCGGGCATTGTCTGCAAACAGTGCAACAATTATTTTGGGAGTAAAGTGGAGCCTGCCTTGCTTCGGGACCCACTTTTTCATGTTATAGCTGTCCTTCTCCGGCTTAAAGACCCGCGGGACATGAATGAATTCCGTGACTATGTCTTTGACACTGAACATCCGCCGTTAGGAAGCGTTGAAAGAAAGCTTCATTGCGACATAGACATTTCACCTAAAAACCTGGCTCTGAACGTTAAATATGGAATTCAGGGGCGGATGATCAAATCCTACAAACCTAGGGAGTTAGCTTTTCTCTCACGCGCGGTCCACAAGATAGCTTTCGAAAGTCTAGCATGGACAATATTTGTAAAAAGCTCTCCGACAGACATGGATATTTTTGACGCCCGCTTTGAGCCAACTCGAAAGTGGTCTCGCTATGGCAAACCAGTCAATCCTATTAGGCCGGTGGTTCGCCTTCAAACATTCGATGTAAAGCCTGTATGGGAATATCGTATCTGGAGATTTGGTGAATCCCTAGGTGTTGAGTTGAACCTGTTCGGGGACTGGTATGGAGTGAGTCTCACATCGTCATCAGAAAAAGCAGGTGATGACCTCAAAAAGTGGGTGGGTTCTCAGAAACCTAACTATCTCTTCTGGTTTGTCGGGGACAAGCTCTCAACTCTGATATGAGTGGGTTCTAGTCCATCTATTGCTTGATTAGTTGAAAGTCAGGGGATCTGCCGAAGCATCACATTTAGAAGGCGAGTCTTGTGCAGTGAGGGCAACAATAGCCTGTTTTGTTACCTCATTACATAAACTGGGAATGTTGTATTGTGACCATGCCACATTAAACACGCACCCTAAACGGCAAAAGTTGTGTGTTATTGCGTCCCCATAATCCAGATTGCGGTGATATACTATAAGCTAGGGATTTTGGAAAAACTAAACTGCTATAGAGTCTAAGTAATATGTCAGGAGGTGGTCTACGAACAAGTCAAAACATTTGATAGCTTTGGGTGTTATCCTTAGCTTGGTGCTGTCGTCTCTGACCCCCCTTATCCTAATAAATACCGCCCAGGCTCAGCTTGCCGATAGCCCGTGGCCTATGTTTGGCCAGAACCTGCAGCACACCGGCAGAAGTCCTTACACCGGTCCCGAAATACCGGAACTGAAGTGGAGCTTTCTTACAGGTTCACATGTCGGCTCCCCCGCCATAGGGTCTGATGGGACAATCTATGTTGGCTCTAGTGACCATAGGCTCTATGCCATAAACCCCGATGGCAGTGAGAAGTGGAGCCTTCTTACAGGTAGGGTCATCGGCTCCCCCGCCATAGATGTCGATGGCACCATCTATTTTGGCTCAGGGGATGGTAGGCTCTATGCCATAACCCCCGATGGCACTGAGAAGTGGAACTTTCTTACAGGTGGGTATTACTTTTCCTCCCCTGCTATAGGGACTGATGGCACCGTCTATTTTGGCTCTTACGATGATAAGTTCTATGCCCTAAATCCCGATGGCACCCTGAAGTGGAGCTTCAACACAACTGACGTAGTCTCATCCCCTGCCATAGGGACTAATGGCACCATCTATTTTAGTTCAGGGGATTTTAGCTCAGGGGATAGTAGGCTCTATGCCATAACGCCCGATGGCACTGAGAAGTGGAACTTTCTTGCAGGTGGGTACGCCCGCTCCCCCACCATAGGGGACGATGGCACCATCTATGTTGGTGGCTCCGGTAATCTCTTTGCTATAAACCCCGACGGCAGTGAGAAGTGGGCCTTTCTTACAGGTGGAGGTGTCGCCGCCATAGGGGCTGATGGCACCATTTACGTTGGCTCTTCCGATAATAGGCTCTATGCCATAAACCCCGACGGCACCGAGAAGTGGAACTTTCTTACAGGAGGGGGCGTCGGCTCCCTCGCCATAGGGGCCGATGGCACCATCTATTTTGGCTCAGGGGATAGTAGGCTCTATGCCATAAACCCCGACGGCATCGAGAAGTGGAGCTTCATCACCGGAGGGGATTTCATCTCATCCCTTGCTATAGGGGCTGATGGCACCATTTATTTTGGCTTTGAGGACCCATATGAGCTCTATGCCATTGGCAGGGAAGCGTCAGTGCTACCACCCTCGTCGTTATGCTTTATCGCCACCGCAGCCTATGGCACACCAATGGCCGGGGAAATACAGATTCTGCGTGAATTCAGGGATGGATACCTGTCGGTGAACCCGTTGGGGCAAGCTCTGGTAGACTTCTATTACAAGGTCAGCCCGCCAATAGCCGAGTTCATAACTGAGCATCCCAGCCTCAAGCCAATAGTGCGGGTTGGGCTATTGCCCGCTGTGGCTATGAGCGCCATAGCCGTCAACACTGCACCAGCTGAGAAGGTGGCTATAGTAGGCTTGTTGGTGCTGATTTCAGTAGTAGTGGCTGTATGGGCGACGAGGCGGCGAGGCAGAGGTCCAGAGTACAACTAAGGTTAAAATTACACAATAACTTGGAATGTGTGATTGGATAAAATAGAAGGACTGGATGTCCCAACACCGAGAAAGTCCAGCCCTTCTGAGTTTTGTTAGCCTGTGTAGTAACAGCCCTACTTGCCGATTCTGAATACCTTCGTGCCACAGGTTGGGCAGATGCCCTGAGTTGCAGGTCTGCCGTTCTTCATTGTGATTCTTCTGGGATCTTTAATCTCCTTCTTGGCACGGCACTTCATACAGTATGCTTGCATTTGACCCTCCTCTCTTTTGGTGTAGATAGTAGGCTATTCACTCCCACGGTGTCAATAGCCATTACAGCTAAGATACTGAAGCCGAACATTTGACCTGGAATGTTACTTTAGAGGTAAAAAATAGGGTCGAGGTTAAGTCCTCGACCCTGTTCGATTTGAGGGATATTACAAATGGAATAATGCTGGCTGCTCCGCCTTTTTCTTGGATACCTCTTCTTCTCGCTTCTCTCGCCTCTCATCCCTGTCCCTCTCCTGCCTTGCGCGGGTCCGCCGCTGATAAATCCAGTCCTTCAGCCGGCGCAGCTCTCCCATCTGATAGTCACTGATTGACTCCACTCGGATATCTTCAGGCAGGATGCCGCCTTCTTTAGAGCGATGGCGACTATAGACCTGGTTGGTGATGTAAAGGTAAATCTGCGCCCAGTCGCTATCTATAGGATTGGTCAGGCTGGCAGTATAGAGGTAGGCACAGGCTTCGGCATTCGTGCCTGTCATCTCCTCCCCCCTGTGTGCCCTTATATTCATGACAAGCCTCTCCAAGGTAATGGCAGTCTTGAGCCAGTCGGGAAGATCAGCGCCCCATCCCCCAGGAAAAGCAATAATGGGGTCTGTTAAGCATCCCACTATTTCCGAGACGCCCTTCTCAATTTGGACTTCAGTTGTCAATCATCACCTCCTTTCTAGGCTATATTAGCCCTATGCTTTTGGCCCCAGCTACTCTATTAGTATTTGAGGATACCAAAGACCTTTTTAATAGCCTTTTCTATCTGGGGTCGGATTTCCTCGCCAGGCGGATTCCGCCAACCAACGACTGTGCCATCGATATCGTCCATGGCGACGGCTCCCCACACCTCACAGGCGTCATGAACGGTATACCAGCTACCTGAAGTGGCTGTAGGTATGTGGGTTACGGTGAAGCGGACTTCCCCCATCTGTATTGTCTCTTGGCGAACTGTGATCTCTGCCATTGATTTCACCTCCTTTCTTTCAGATTTTTGGCTGTAGTAGCCCTATACATTCGAGCCTCGACCTAGCTCTCAGTCTTGTCTTGACACTCAAGGCAAAGTCCCTGCTCTTGCTCCTCGCTAGAAGTTAGGTCGTTTCCACACTCTCTACAACTTGGGTAACTTGACATCTTTAGCCTCCAGTTGCTTTCTAGCCTCACTCATAATCCGCTCATAGTAGGTTGGGTTTTCCTTTTTCAGTTGCTCCATTACGTACTGGCCCTTACCACCGCCGAGCAGGGCACGGCAGGCGTAGTCGATATTGATTTGGTCTAGCGTCTCTTGTAACGTTTCCATTATGACACCATCTTTCTGAATGTCGGGAAGCGGAGCTTTGCGCTCGGCTCAAACGGCATATACAGATACCTAACCTCACACTTTAGCTCTGGTCGTGCCCAGAACTTCACCGGCCTATCGGTGTCAGGTTTAGCCTCAAACGGACACCCTCCCTTGTAGAGAGTCAAAGCGGCCAGCGTCGCACTAAGTTGGCTGTGGGTAAACCCGCTACCCACATTACCCACATAGGTCAGCTTGCCATCTACCATCTCCCCTAGTATCAGGCTACCAAATGTGTCGCTCCTCTCATTCTCTCCCTCAGTTACCCCGCAGATATAGTAGGGTGCCTCCTTGAAGTTTTTAACCTTCAGCCAGGTAGGCCAACGCTTCCCTTCAAGGTATGTCGCATACTTATCCTTTGCCATTATCCCTTCCAGGCCCTTCTGTTTTTGCTCTTCAAATAGGCTCTCTCCAGAATCCGCCCACTCCAAAGGCTTTGCGTAGGGGCCTGGTGCAAGGATGTCGTTCAGGATTGCCTTGCGTGTTATAAGGGGCTGTTGCTTGACGCTTTCACCATCAAGGTAGAGGATGTCAAAGACGTAGTAGTAAATGGGATACTGGGTGCGGGCAATCCTTATACGGAATGGGCTGTCCAGATGTATCCTATGCTGAATAGTGTTGAAGTCCACGCCGGCAATCTCACCATCAAGGACACAGGGTTTCCCGCTCTGCCGATATAGTTCGGCTAGTTCGGGAAACCTGTGAGTGATGCTTTTACCAGTTCTGCTCTGTAACTCTGTTTTGCCGGCAAGGACGGCGACACACCTTACGCCGTCTATCTTCTTCTCATAGAGCCAGTCCTTGCGGTCAAGGTCTTTTGCGGACCCCAGTTCCGCTAACATTGGCTGTATTTTCGTCCTTTGTACTTCGGTGAAAAACTTAGGTTGGTCGTCCACTGGTTCACCTCCTTTCTGGACAATACTTGTCCTAATTTTCGCTGGGATTTTACTTTACCCCAACCAGCTTGAGACTCTCGATTAGTGCTTCGGCAACATCGGCTACGGGTGCTTTCTCCGGGACCGCGGTGATGACCTTACCCGCCAATTTAGCCTCAATTAGCTGCTCGACGGCCTCTCGGTAGTCGTTGTGATACTTGGGATGCTCAAACTCCGCTGTCATCGCCTTAACCAGAGCCAGTGCCATCTCCATCTCCCTGTCCGATATCAGTGCCATCTGCCTGGGCTTCAGGTCCTCATACGGTCTCAGTTCATCGGCGTAGTGCAGGGTTTGGAGTAGCATTATCCCGTCATAAGGTCTGATTGCGGACAGATGTTCCCTATCACGGTAGGTTAGCTTGGCAATGGCAACCAGATTAACCGATTCCATAGCCTTTAGGAGTAGAGTAAAGGCTTTTACCCCGGCATCTTCGCATGATAGGAAGTAGCAATCGGCATAAGCCCTTTTGTCTATCCCGGTGCTGTCCACAAACTCCACCACCTCGATCTGCTTTAGGCTCTTTAGCGGTAAGCTCTGGAAGTCTGTTTCCTCGAGGATAATGTGCTGAGTCTCGCTTAACTCGTAGCCTCGCTTAATCTCGGCAGTTTCCAGCTTGCATTCACACACAGGACACCACTTCGGCATCTGTATTCTGCTTCCGCAAGCGGTGTGATACTGGTGAAAAGGCACTCGCCTATCATCTGTAGCGGTGTAGAGCTTGGCTGAGATTGACACCATCCCGAAGTTGATACTACCTTTCCAGATTGACCTCATAGTTCACCTCCTTTCTTTTAGATTTCAAAAATGCGGGCTTCGACCTAGCCCCGGTCATTTTCTGTTCAAAGCAGGCTTCCTGTTTTGCCCCATCGGCCCGCCGCCACTTCTGCTTCTACAGAGCCTTCGGGCAGGGTATCACGGACCCCATGGATTTTGTCCAGAACCCTGCTACCGTGCCTCTGAAGGTCTACGCCGACTATGTTATGTATCTCAGCATCTAGCGTACTGATACGCTGCAGCATATAGTCGGGCAGATTAGGAATGTTCGCAGCTTCAGTGACAATGTTGTGAGCCTGCCATAGCGGTTCAAAGATGTTCTCTATTTCCGCTTCTGCTTTGTCCATAGCCTCGCTTACCGACAGAGCACTCCATTTGATGTTGCCCATTTTCCACCTCCTTTCCGGGCAAAGTTAGCCCTATAATAATGACGATTGATGTGTATTCGCTTTTCACCTTATCGACTAGGTGAAACCCCCAGACTGAAGCATAGCCACCTTACGATTAACGTGGTAGCCAGCTTCAATCATAGCTAGTTTGTCCATTACCTTTGAATAGGGTTTGTGGCGATGGCTATTTATCACCGTATAGCACTCCCCGCAGACCTCAATACCTTGAGGTGTGTAAACTCGTAGGTGTATCAAGGCTGGGGCATCGTGATGGCAAAAATCGCACTCCATATTGCCTCCTCTATTCACCACGCACAAAAAAAGGGCGTTCTCCCACGCTTTTGGGAAAACACCCTTACAAAAAAATGCACAAAAAGGCGACTACCGTCGCCTCTCTGTGCGTGGTTGTGTTCGGTCAAACGTTCAGGCTTTAGCTAGAGCTTTATCTCTAGTCTTGGTAGGCTTCTCGGCTTTGGCTGTGGCTGTGGCTTCGGCTTTGGCTTGCTTGTCGGCTTCCTGTTGCTCTTTAGCCCTGACGCTAGCCATAGGCATTAGCACAACCGAATAGCCATTGGTGCTAAAAGTCATAGGCGAATAGGCATTGGTCAAGGTCAAGTCCACCATACTGTTGCAAGCCCTCAAGACATCGGCAAGGTATTTGCCATCTACCCTAATCTCGCCCTGTCCTTCTGTGTCGGCTGGTATAATGCTAGAGCCAAACTCATCGGGACTTGCCACTAGCACTCTACCCTCACCAATCGTCAGGTCAATGGCGAAAGACTTGGGATTTTCGGCAATCGCCTTGAGTGAAGCAAGAGCCTTAACAGCTTCCACGCTGTCAAGGTGTGCCATAACGGTATGCTCTGTCGGGATAAGTGGCTCATACGCAGGGAAAGTGCCTTCACTACCCAATAACTTGTATCGGATAGCTTCGGTTTCAATGATGAGTGCCACTCCGTCAAGAGCCTCACCGCTAGGGGTAAACCCTATGTTGACACGCCTTGCTCTTTTCAAGGCAGTAGCGATGCCTTTCAGGTCGTCTTGGTGGACTAAAACCGCATTGTCAACGCCTTCGTCATAGTCAAGCCTAACAATCGCAAGCCTTATGCCATCAGAAGCCACCAAAACAAGTTTCCCCTCGCTAGCCTTGACGAGAACGTTTTGGAGAACAGGTCTGTTTTCGTCATCGCCAGTAAAGGGAAGGACTCTGTTGATAGCTTCTGCTAACTCTAGGCTAGAGATGTTAGGATTAACAACGTTGCTCGGACTTACTCGGACATCAGCGAAAGACATCGGTGTTTTTTCGCCAATCCAAGCACCATCAGCAAGGAAGCTGGTATTAGCACCGCAAACTACCTTCAGCCGTTTTTCAGCAACCTGCTCACCGCTAGCGTTGCCGTTGGTAGAAGCAGGAACGATTTTGATAACGTTGCTTCCACCCAAAGCCTTAACGTAGTTTAGCAAGCCCTTACGCCCTATCGTAAAGTCCATTATTGTCAGCCTGTCGGCTAGACATCGGGATAGGGTATTTGCCAGCATAGCCTTGTGTGCCACAAAGCCTTCACCTGAACGTTTGCCCACGATATTAAGTTGTTGAGAAATTTTGAACACCCCCTTCGGCTATCTAACAGGCGGGCAAGGTCTGTTAGCTTCGCCCTAAGTAGTAAGCCCAACGTAGCTGTCCACGCTAGCCTACGCTGTGCTTCCACTAATATAGAGTGCCGAAAATCCCAAAACGTCAGCCCCTAGAGTAAGTTTTTTTGCTCACGTTTGCGTAGCTTTGACAAGTATTGACATTCTGCGTGAGATAGCTTCTCTCCGTTAGTTCGCTTCATAGCTATTGCTTTGAGCCTTATCGGTGAGCCTATGAGCCACATCTTCGCTTCTAGCCACGCTTCTAGGTCAAGTGCGTTATCGTCAGCAATCAGGTTGCCGAGTTCTGTTATGTTGCCTTCGCTATCACTTACAGGCTGGTTTAGGCTCTCTAGCTGTATTGCTCTATGGCAATCGCAGTATGCCCAATCGCTGTGTCCCCAATTCCACTTACATTTAGCTTTCTGTTCTTTGCTACAATGCCTACAATCTAGCCCATTATAGTAAGCATAGAGACGATACCAATAGTTGTCCTTGATGTGTTCGGCTGTCCTTACCATAGCAGGTTCGGTAAAGTCCTGTCCGTTGGCTAGCTTACGCTTCACTATGTTAGCAAGCCCTTCTATGATGTCGTGGAGTAAGTCCTGCTGGTCTTGGACTTTGGCTTTGATAGCAAAGGACTTGGCTATCTGGTAGAGCTTGGAGTAGTCAACGGAAGCCCAGACAAAGCCTGTATCTGTGGCAATCCAGCCTGTTAGTGTCGGCAGATGGTCATAGCCTTCGCCTAATTCGTGCCTGTCGGCTTGTTTTCTGTGCCTTCGGTGAGGCTCAGGTCTAAAACTATGTTTCACCTTAATAGCACGTTCATAGCCCTTCTTTCTGCTTTCAATATCTGCTTTGGCTTGTTCCTGTAATGCGTTCACCGTTCACCCCCTTTGCCTAGTGTCCAGCAAACGTTCAGGTCAACTCGGCTCGGTAGCTATAATTTCCACTACTATTATTCAATTGTTAAAGTGCTCACACTACATATCTAGTGTTCATATTAAAGCTAACATACCACATAAAGAATGTCAATAGGTTTTTATAGCTAAATGAATTTGGGTGAGAAAAAATTTTTATATTTGAATTGAATGATAGATATAGTTGATTTTAATGTATCTATCTATCTATGTATGTATGTGTGTGGGTGTGTGTCAATTCTGTGTCATTGCGAGCGAAGCGAGGCAATCCCCTCTCCCGTAAAGGGAGAGGATTCAATTAACCCAAAGTTTGACGAAAGGATGCACCGGCAAAATGGCTTTGTCCAGGGCGTAAGGGTCTTGAGACATTGCTTCGGGATGCCTATATACTCCTGCTGTGACAACGCCAAAATACCTGCTACCTATGGTTTTTTTGCTCCACCCGAGATAATCAGCAGCCCAAGTCAAAGGCATACCGTTTTGGGCTAAAGCAATTTCCATCATTGTCAGAAGTGTCCTCCTGATACTGTGCCACCCGTAACCCTTTTCCACATCCAGACTCGATTTATCTGCGACCCTCCGGAATACAGCAGACAAAGACCTCGGCTTGCGCTCTCTTGGCCGGTAATTATTTATTACCGGCATTATTTCCCCGGGGATTAAGGCTGTCCTTTTGGGGCCACGCTTGACTGTTCTGATGAAGATTGCGCCATCCTTTATATCTCTATTCCTTACCCTGGCCAGTTCTTCACGCCTGATGCCATAGGTTGTTGATAGTGCTAAGTAAAAGCGTTCCTCGTCTGAGTAATTCTCCCGGTCTTGAATCAGTATCTTGAGCTCATCCAGAGTAAATACCGGGGCGAAGACTTCTTCAGGGGCTTCAGGACGGTCCTCTCTCTTAAAGGGCCAAGGCCAATGGTTGGCCTCAAAAAGCTTCCTTAAGACATAAAAATAATAGCCCTGGTTTCCAGCACCCGAACCTCCTTCTTTTTTCTCTAAGAAGAATTTTCTGAGGTCCATTTCAGAAGGAGGGAGTTTATTACCTTGCCAGGCGAGGAAGTGCTTAGCAGCGTAAATGTAGTTCGAAACAGTAGTGGGGGATCTCTCCCGGGGTGAGGTTAAAGCCAACTTTAAGTTTTCTAGTTCCGGTTGCATTTCATTTCTGAAGCTTAGCTAAATAACCTCGCCATGATTGAACATTCTCCCTATGAAGCTCCCTGTCGTTTCTTAAGTCCTTAAGAACCTCCTCGTAGGGATAGTCGAACATATTCGCGCTTATTCTGGCCATCTGCTCCAGCTCGTCGTCGGAAGCCATGACCAAGAGGAGCTGGCGCTGCGCCTTCAATCTTTTGGCCTTCTTGGTTCTCCCATCCAGCACAAGAAGCTCACGTATCCCGATTAGAACCTGGCGCCATTGTTTAATCGTAGCACTATCACTAACTTGCATTTTATATGAACACTATAATCATACAGTCTAAATTTGCGATTGTCAACCCCCCCTGGTATAATAGTTTAAGAATGGCTATGACTAGAGCTAAAGATATAGTTACCAGAGAGGAATTGATCGAGATAATAAAGGCGACTGAAGATGCTGGCCGTGATGCTTCGGAGCTCAAGGCTGCCTTGGCGAGTATGCCTCAGCCTGCTCAATCCCGAAAGGCTGGGTTCCGCCCTGGGGAAGAAGAGGAACTGACAACCGCCGAGTATCTTAATAAAAAGGTGGGAGACCTTTTCCAGAATAGTGTTACGGATGATGTGCTGGCTCAGCTTATCAAGGCAGATTATCAATACAGCCTGACTGAGCCCCGGGTAATGTGCAAGGAGGCGGGGTTGAGTACCAGTGGTGATAAAAAGGTGCTTGCTGCCAAGTTGCTGGCTAATGGTAACTTAAGAACAAAGTAGGTCAAAATGGAACAGGGACAACAGGTCGACCTTAATCAGCAGAGAGAATGGGCTGGTGAGCCAGGGACGCTGGCTATCCCGGAGGAATACATCAGAGGTCTACGTTATGAGATTATTGTTTTTGCCAGGAAGGGGCTTTGCCTCATAAATGCCACTTGCCTCAAAAGTGCTTGAAAATATGGGGTTTTGAGGCAAAGCTCCCGAGAAGGTAGGGTAACTGAGGGGGGAGGAGAGGTGACAGAAAGCGAGGAGTAACTGTCACAAATTTACTAGCCCCTAGTAATCTTGTAATCACTTGGTAACTGGACTGGACACTGGACGAGGCTCGCCAAGCCCACTGGGTTGTGCTGGCCTGTAGTTCACCATATGGTTTACCACTGCCGTGCCGTCCCGTGCTGGCACAGCAAATGAGAAAAAGCGGCACGGGCACGGACATCAAGAGAACCATAGAAATACCCAGTCTGCTACCGCTACCGCCACCGCCACCAGCGCCGCCGTCGCCACCCCTTTTAAGAGAAAAGCGGAACGCAAGGAACACTAGAGAGCCGTGGAGAGCCGTGGTGCTGAGTCGAGACAACGAATAGTTGAGCGCCCTTATCCAGTCCAGGGACACTTCAACAACAAATCCTGAAGTGGACAGGTGGACGGGACAACGGGGCAAAGTGACAGGTGTCGCTGTGGTTGCCATGCTTGGAGGGCGTTTGATGCTGGCGTACATGGTTTCCGTTTCCATCGATTGCCGCAATCTTGAGGTGTGGGTTGCTCCGGGCAGAAAGGAAGGACTGGCAAAACTGCCAGTTTGCTTTTGACAGATCCACAGCATCTCTGAGTTTTTGAGCTGTCCATGTACAACGAATTGCAGAAACGATTCTTTTTTGACTGAAACGCTATCATGCATTAGCCCAGTTCGGGATGTGCCGCTCTTACTGGATCCTCCCAAGCCAGCTCCTCAACTTTCCCCTTACCCGTCAATCGGTAAAAGCGTTTTTCCTCTAGGAAGTCATAAATGGCTGGCTCCGTCCGGTCTACACGCTCAACTAGGCCTAGGAGTTTGAACCAGTGGAAGTATGCAAATCCTTAACTGAATACTGTAAATAGACTGAAGTAGTTGTTGGAGATTGATGCCCCAATATCTTTTGCAGTCGCTCTATGCTCATACCTTTTTTAATGCAGTGGATGGCAAAGGAGTGGCGCAGATGGTGAGGATGCAAATTTCTATGTGGGAGACGGCAGGATCACCTATCTCCTTTATCCCGGCTCTCCTACCGAGCTTCCAGAATATCTGGTCTACCCTCTGTCTAGTGATAGGGAAGAGAAGAGCGCCTCTATAAGGAAATTGTTTTCGCCATTCCAGATATTCTTTCACCATGTCCAGCGTTCCCTGGTCAATTGGGACTACTCTCCTCCTTTCAACAGGCTTGCCACTTTTCTTACGCATCTTTTGAACCTTAATTGTGATAGCTCGGCTGTGGAAGTCGATGTCAGATATTTTTATGCCAATTAGCTCCGAGACTCTTATCCCAGTGCGCCACGGGATTCTCACCAAAAGCATATCCCTAGGGTTGCTAGAGGCCTCAATGAGTTTCTCTACCTGCTCAGGCTCAAGGTATCCTTTCAAGTCGCGAATGGGAGTTACCTGTGTCATTTTCGCGTCCTTAACTGCTGGTTAATGGTTTTCTATCCTCGATTTGTTTTTCGTGTCAGATTTTGCAGTTGCCGCTGTAGTTTTTGACGGAAAAAGGCGTTTCTGCGGCATATCCTTCATTCTTTTGGTTAGTCTAGCCCGCGCTTCATCCGATAACCTTACCGGTGCCCTCGGTGGTCTGATTCTTTTCTTTTCTATTTCGTATTCCTTACCACCAAAGCCGTTGTCCATAACCGGCTTCAAGCCTAGCTTACCCTCCAAGTGTTTCTGCCATGTCTTCTCATAAGTGAAGATATGGGCAATGTCCTCGGCCTTGCTGAAGCTTATGATGGTTTCCTGCTCATAGGCAGATAGTGCTCTGGACATATTGACCTCCTTTCCTATTGTTGCTTAGCTCCTACACTGATAGGAATACAGAATGGGATGTTATAGTTATAATTGTGTCGCAACAATGACCATCGTTGGACTACCAGACAAGGCAGTCCAGGAGGCAAGAGAAAGAGTAAGGTCAGCCATAAGAAACTCCTACTACAAGTTCCCTAACAGGCGTATTACTGTCAACCTGGCTCCAGCAGACTTAAAAAAGGAAGGCCCTGCTTACGACTTACCCATAGCCATAGGCATACTGATTAGCTCAGACCAGCTAAACGCTGACCTTTCCCATAGTATCTTTTTAGGGGAACTCTCTTTGGATGGCAAGCTACGCCATACCCATGGGGTATTGCCTATGGTAGCTTTAGCCCGTGATAAAGGCTTATCTACCATATTCGTGCCTTTGGATGATGCTAAAGAGGCTTCCCTTATAGATAATATACATATATTCCCTACGGAATCGTTAGCGCAACTGGTTGTTCACCTTCAAGGCGAAGTAGACATCCCGGAGTACCATAGCGAGCTAAATTGGGAACAGGAATTTCGCCCTAGTTACGCCTTCGACCTCATTTATATCAAGGGTCAGGAGCATGCCAAGAGAGCTCTGGAGATAGCGGCGGCAGGAAGACACAATATCCTCATGGGTGGCCCGCCGGGAAGCGGCAAGACTATGTTGGCTCGTTCTTTGCCCTCGATACTTCCCCTGTTGACCATGGAGGAAGCTATCGAGGTAACCAAGATTTACAGCGTTAGTGGATTGTTGCCGCAAGACACTCCCATCATTGTAGAGCGTCCTTTTCGTTCCCCTCACTATACTATTTCCCATGCTGGCTTGGTGGGAGGGGGGCAATGGCCAAGGCCCGGGGAGATAAGCCTGGGGCACCACGGGGTGCTTTTTCTGGATGAATTCCCTGAGTTTGGGCATGTTACTCTGGAATCGCTGCGCCAACCCATAGAAGATAGAACAATTACCGTCAGCCGTGCTCGTGGCAGTGTTACCTTCCCTGCTAGCTTTATGCTGGTTGCAGCTATGAACCCCTGCCCCTGTGGGTATTATGGCGACCCGTTTAAGGAATGTAAGTGCTCGTCAGGAGAAATCTCTCGCTATCATAAAAGGATAAGCGGACCATTACTGGACCGTATTGATATCTTTGTTGATGTTCCCCATATTGATTATGAAAAACTCACTGAAGATAAGCCCGGGGAAAGCTCGGATAAAGTCAGGGCCAGGGTCAAGGCGGCGCATGAAATACAGCTTGGGCGTTTCCAGGGGACGAAGCTGAGGTGCAATGCCGATATGACACCCAAGGAGGTGAAGGAATTCTGCACGGTGGAACCAGCAGCCCAGAGCCTGCTTCGCGCCGCCATGAAGCAGCTTCATCTCACCGGCCGTGCCTTCCATCGCATCCTCAAGCTTTCCCGCACCATCGCCGACTTAGAGCACAGCGACATCATCAAAACACATCATATGGCTGAAGCTCTACAGTACCGGCACAAGGAAATAATCTAAACCTAACAATAAGAGAACAGGCTAGTACTCTGTTTGAGAGACCGAGCTGCCTAGCAAAAAGCTGGGCATTTCCCCCTTTTAAGCCATCAGTGGAATTGTGGATAACTAACCTCTTGACAAAACAAAATATTTGATGTAATATTCCCATTATGGGAACAATTATTAAGATAACCTATTACCCTATAACCAGAAATGAAATTATTAGGCAAAAAAATATTAGACGATTTCAAACAAAAACATGCTGATGCCCAGTCGCAGATTGAGTCATGGATAGCAGAAATCGAGGAGGCCGAATGGAATACCCCGCATGACCTCAAGAGCAGGTATCCGAAAGCTAGTCTCATAGGGGATCAGCAGGTAGTTTTCGATATTTGCGGAAACAAGTATAGACTGCTAGCACTAGTCAGCTATAAAAATGGGATGGTACTGGTAAAGAAGGTCGGAACACATAAGGAATACGATAATTGGAATATAAATTAATTAACAATATGAGCAAAATTAAAGTCATAAAAACTGAACAAGACTATAGAGAAGCTCTCAAATTGCTCGAGGAGCTAATAAGCCATGACCCAGATCCCGAATCAGAAGCAGGTGAACAACTCAGTCTTCTTGGCACTCTCATTCAAGATTACGAGGAGAGAATACTCCCGGAAACACTCCCTGACCCGATTGAGGCGATCAAATTTAGAATGGAACAAGTTGGCCTTAAACCCGCTGATCTAATTCCTTACATCGGAAGCAGAAGCAGAGTATCAGAGATTCTCTCAGGCAAACGCCAACTTACTCTCGAAATGGTAAGAGCTCTTGAGTCAGGACTTGGTATCCCTGCCAAGGTCTTAATCCAAGAATACAATCAAGACTTGGAGGCACAATATCAACACTGGGACACGAGTCTCGTTAGAAGTATGGAGACACGAGGATATTTTGGGGATATGTCATTGGAGAAATACGACAAAGTAGAACTATTAAAGAGTTTCTTTTCAATACTAGGAACTAAGGCACAACCTGCTGCGCTACTACGTAAAGCTAATTATCGCTCCCCTCGTACGGATAAAAATGCGTTATCTGCCTGGATGATTCGGGTACTTCAGAAGGCAGAAAGGATAAAAGTACCCACTAAATACAAACATGGGGTGATTGCCCTCGCTTTTATGCAAGACTTTGTAAAGTTAAGCGTACAAGAAAATGGTCCGGTACTCGTCAAAGAGCACTTAAAAAAATATGGGGTCAAACTGGTTATTGAACCTCATCTTCCCAAAACTAAGCTCGATGGGGCTGCAATATTAACAGAGAAAGACAATCCTGTGATTGGTTTAACTCTCAGATATGACCGCCTGGATAATTTCTGGTTCACGTTAATACATGAGTTAGCCCATATTGTTCTACATTACAATCAGGACATTGAACTTTTTTATGATGAATTTGATGATGTGAAAGGTTTTAATATTGGCGCCAAAGAGGAAGAAGCTGATCGTTTGACTAGTGAGGCTCTAGTCCCTTCGGACAAATGGGAAATCAGCCCAGCTAAACTCGTTCCTTCATCCATAGCTGCAAATAGCTTGGCAAAGGAGCTAGGTGTGCATGTTGCCATCGTTGCTGGGAAAATAAGACACGAAGGTGGCAAATGGACATACCTAAATAGCATCATCGGTCAAGCAAAAGTTCATAAATATTTCCCTGACGAAAAATGGAATAAAAAATGATTACGTTCAACCCGAAGCACTATGTACCGATACTAAAATGGAAACGTGCCGAGCAAAGGGCACTTGAGGCGTTGGATGAAAAAAAGAAGGACGCCATAACGCCCCTGATTGAGTTAGTAATGCCAATGGTGCCGCTTTACAAGAAAAAGGAGGGGAAGGACGAGAAAAAAATCAAAAAAACTCAAGATGAATTATTCACAGAAATAGTATTTAAATTCAAGGAAAAAAGAATAAAGCAAATCCCTGAAGAGATTTTGCGCTCGTGGGGTGCTAGACCAGTATTTCTTGATTTCAGCTTACTATACGAAGCCCAACTTACAACTCAACTAAAAGTAAATAGCTTAAATAAAATTATACCTGTGGGAATTGATATGGGTCTTAAGATAATACCCGTCCTTAATTTGAATGATGACCCAAAAATAAAGGAAGCGATTTGCTCGCTCTTAGGAAAGAATAACCAAGGGATCTGTCTAAGGATAGCGCCTTCTGATCTTTCGAATATGAAAGTGCTGAATAAGAAAGTCAGAGATTTCCTTCGAGATTTTAGTTTACCTAGAAAAAGCATTGACCTTCTCATTGATATTAAAGAAATAAAGGAGAGAGGTGGTCAATACTTACAATTTATAAATGCAAGCCACGAGATAGAGAATCTATTGGAATGGAGAAATTTTATTTTTGCAAGCGGGGCATTCCCAGAAGACCTATCCGAATGCAAGCGCGACGAAGCCACATTGCTTCCTCGCTTTGATTGGCAAAATTGGTTACATTGTTCCAACGCAAAGAAGCTTAAAAGGAACCCCACCTTTGCCGATTATACTATTCGTAATCCTATTTTTTACGAGTTGCTCCAGTATTACAATCCTACTACTAGTATTAAATATTCACTTGAAAATGATTGGTTAGTTATGAAAGGAAGGGTGCGAGAGCTTGAGCTTTATCTGGCAAATGCAAAACTTTTAGTCGCAGATACTGATTACTTTTATGGAGAAAACTTTAGCTGGGGGGATAAAAACATTGCACAAAAAGCCAAATATTATCACCAATACGTTAAAAATCGCTCAGCTAAAGGGACTGGGCGTACCGAAGATTGGATCGCATGGGGCATGAATCACCACTTGACATCGGTGGTAGATCAGATCGCCAATCTTCTCTAGAGACAAGTAAGGTATATCTTACTTTTTCCTTGAGAGTATCTACGTTTAATGTGTTTGCTAACCTCTCGTATATTGATTCCCGCGGTTTAGAACGCACTCCGGTCGCCTTATTTTTTTCTTCTAAAATTTGTAACGCTTCCTCTCTCCACAGTAATCGTGCGATGGAAATTCCAACCTGCTTTTGGTTGTCTTCAGCTTTACGAATAGTATGGAAAATTACTTTATTATTTCTATTAACTTTTGCAACCATGATACCCCACCAATCAGGAATAAGATTTATTGCATCGTATAAATGACGCTTTCCTACAACTAAAGTTAGTCTATCAAAGACGTCATTGAATTCGTTCATTTGTTCTGGTAATCGTTCCAGCGTATCGCGATCGCTTTTTATTTCATAACCATGCATAATTCCATTTATTACTACAATATCAATTCTAGCCGTACCATGCCGGACACCCAGTTCCTCAATGATTCGCAGTTCATCATCTCGTGCGTGGCGCCTTTCTAAATCCTTCTTTAGAGCGGATCTTATGATTAAATCGTTTGTAGAAACTATGTTGTTAAAAACGTTTTTCTTCATAAGATAAACACTTAGATTATCAGCATTTTATTTGATTATACTACACTGGATTAGAATAGCATATAAGCCCCCTTAGAAACTGGTAGGGAGCAGTAAAATCATTTACTCTGTAAGGTTATAATCGGGTTTTTGAGTTTACATCAAACTGTTTAATTACTAATACTCCCTCTTTAAGAATGTCGATGTATCCCAAGTCCTAAAGAGTTATAAGAGGCTTTGCACTGGGATCATTGTAGTCTTTAATGTGATGTTTTTCCGATTTCGCCTGGCGGAGAAAATCAAACTTTCACATCCAGCTCGAACTTGAGATTCTTGTTTGAAATCTCTCCCGTCAAAACGGGGAGAGACTGAAACAAATTGATACTCCCTGAACCATTTACTACCGGAATATGCGCTATTATCTTTGCCTCCCCCCTTCTTCTAATCGATGATTGCGTCATCGACCAAATATCCCAGAAGCTTCTCTAAACCCTGAGGCGTGAAAGAATCCTTTCCTTCACGTGTATACTTTCAGCAAGCTCTTGATCAGTTGTTACCTGGTATTAAAGTCATTATAATGCTCTCAGGCAGATAGGTAAAAGAATTATCAGGTTAACATTCTTAGAAATGTGGATGTCTATTCTTGGCAGCAAAGTGCTATGATATAATTAAGCTATCTATTCCCGCAGTGACAAGTTTTGAGCCGAGGTAACGCAGTGCAGGCACAGACGACCAGCTCTAAAGGGCTACCCTCTGTATCGCTAGTCATACCAGCTTATAATGAGGAAAAATATCTGCCTTTGTGTTTAGAGTCAATAAAAAAGCAGGACTACGCCGCAGAGCATGAGGTCATCGTGGTTGATAATGCCAGCACGGACAATACGGCCAAGATAGCTCTCGATTGGGGAGCAAAGGTTGTCTATGAGAGTAAGCGAAGTCCTGCGTGCGCTCGGCAAAAGGGCGCCGAAGCAGCAACAGGCGAGATTATCGCCTTCATCGATGCCGATACTCAAGCACCAACTTGCTGGCTTTCAACCATCGTGTCACGCTTCGTTCGGGAGCCAGAGACGGTGGTGATAAGTGGACCCTATGCCTACTTCGATGCTGGCAGAATTGCCAAGATTGCCTCTTACAGTGGTAATTTCATCAACATTAGCATAGACCAGCTTTTTCGTAAAGCTTTTAATAAGGGTGGTGCTCTATGGGGGTGTAACTTCGCCGTGCGACGCTCAGCGTTACTGGAAGTAGGTGGATTTGATACCAGCATCAAGTTTTATGGCGAGGAGTACGAACTTTCCTTGAGACTGAAGAGAGTTGGTATGGGAGGCATTATCCCCCGGCTCTTTGTCCTTACCTCGGCTCGTCGCTTGAAGGGGCTGGGCGTGGTGACTCAATACTGGAACTGGATTGTGAATTACTTCTCGGTCCTTTTCTGGTATAAACCAATTTCCGAAAAGCTGGAAGACTGGCCGGCCAAAGCGTGGCAAACAGTGGTTGCCAGTTTTTCCTCGCAGAGAGTGAGAGCATCCTTGTGGTATGTTGCCCTTCTCTTTGGCTTACTTTGGTTGCATATCAGCCCCGTGATTGAGGCAGTGGGAAGGCTCATTTACGTTTTTGATATTGGTGTTTTGGGTACACTGTTTGCCTACCACGGGATCAACCCTCGCTCCCGGTTCTATGGCAAGGTATGGTCTAATGGCAACCGGAACCATTCTCGGATTGCGCTGACTTTTGATGACGGCCCAAACGAGCCATACACCTCTCATGTTCTCAGCATATTGGAGCAATATAAAATAAAAGCGACCTTCTTTGTCATTGGGCAAAACGCTCGGCGCCATCCTGAGATCTGCCGGCGGATAGTGACAGCAGGAAATGTGATTGGGAATCACTCCTACCATCATCACAAGTCACTATGCCTGAGATGGGGCAAGGCGGTTGCTCGTGACATTGAGCTGGCTCATCAGACAATCTATGAGTGTACCGGATTTGAGCCAAAGCTTTTTCGTCCTCCCTACGGCTTCCGTACCCCCTGGCTGATGCGAACTGTTCGCCACCTCGGGTACACGGTAGTTACCTGGGACAACATGACCAGTGACTGGAAGGCAAATAAGTCTGGCGAGGAGATTGTACGGACTATTGTTCAGCGGGTAAAGCCAGGGAGCGTAATTGTCCTGCATGATGGTCGCGATAGCAGACCAAGCTATGACCGTAGCCAGATGCTCCAGGCTCTTCCCTTCGTTATTGAGACCTTAAAGGATAGGGGTTTTGATTTTGTCACCATACCTGAGCTCCTTGAGTCGGAAGGAGAGTCTTCAGTCTAGCAAGCCCGGTCTCGGCATACGAACGAACTCACGGATGTTTTGGGCCGTACCTGGTCAAAAGTGCCGCCCTGGAAAACCAGACTTCTTTTAGCTCCCAAGGCTTTTCTCTGAGTCCAGACACTTCGTCTCCCCGCAAATGATAGACTTGCATTAACCCGGCCATATAGAAGCGGGCCCCTTTCTTCCGCAAGCTATCGGACAGTTCATCAACTTGGAATCCCAGTCGTCTGGCGGCTACATGCAGGAGGGTGCTGCCGTGGAGCGCTGTAATATTGCCAAACATCCCGCTGGCTATTTGCTGAGCTAGAAAGTGGAGGTCCTGTGCGAAGCAACCAAGGAATTCCCGGGGCGATTGTGAGGCT
>JAUWYE010000164.1 GCA_030615965.1 Dehalococcoidia bacterium
GCCTTTGATATCGATGCAGTGTGTATCAAAAAGAACAAGTATGTCTTAGATTCATTAAAGGCGCAAAGGAAAATTAAGGGCAGCTATCATCTTATCATTGCAAATGTGACAAAGCTACCATTCAAAGCTGGCAGCTTTGATAAGATTATTTGTTCTGAAGTCCTGGAGCATATTCCCGAAGACAAGATTGCGGTTGAGGAATTGATTAGGATACTGAGCAAAGCTGGTGCCATTGGGATTAGCGTGCCTCATTACTTGGCTGAATCTATCTGTTGGAAGTTATCTGGAGATTACTATGGTTTCCCCGGTGGGCATATCAGAAAATACAAAACTCGGGAACTTCTCGATCTTGTGGATAGTGCTGGCTTATCCGTTTATACTATCCGCCACAAGCATGCCCTTCACTCTTTTTACTGGGTACTTCGCTGTGTTTTCGGGGTCAAAAAGGAAAATGCCCCAATCCCTTTCCTCTATAACAGGTTCCTGAAATGGGACTTACGCACTAACCATAGGTTCTTCCGCTGGTTGGAAGACCTATTAAATCACTTATGCCCCAAGAGTGTCGCCATCTACGCCAGGAAAAGGGAATATATCCCACCAGAATAACACCACTTTATTCAATTGCCTCAATTTTCAAGACGCGAATTAGCTGCCTAGAGTCGAAGTGCTCTCTGGCCATCCACGGCCTCTCTTCCCTCAAGTTCGTGAAGGTACGAAGCAATGGATTTTGCTGCGTTCCTTTAGACCAATTGTCTTTGACATGTATGTGCTTACAACTTTAGCCAGTTTTTTATCAGGAAATGAGTTGAGCAAGAGCCAAAAATAGTCACGAAACAGCCTCACAAGGCTCCAGTGGTCGGGGCGTCCGTCTCACGCAGGAATGTCAGAGGCTCAAGTCCTCCACCGCCCGCCATAAAAAAAGTCTTTCCAGCTTTAGACAACAAAAAAATGGATAAGAAGCGCTGCCACTCCACACAATATCAAGAAGATGCCCACCAGATAGTTGAGGATTTTAGGAAAAATCATCACCACGATACCGAAGATAAGGGCAATGATTCCTCCAATGAGACTTAATCTAGGTAGTGAACCAAGCACCTCAAGCATATATTATCACCTCCTGTAATTGCATTACACTAGTATGCTATGAAAACAAACATTTCGTCAATAGGTACGTCCCCCCTGCTATCAAGCTAGCTTTGTCAAACACCAAACTTGAACTTGGCTGTGCCTCCGAGTAAAATAACAAATACCATGATTGGATTTGAGCACATGAAGAAAATATCCCGGATATCCCCGTCTAAAATAGTGCTTTTGGTGATAGACGGCGTAGGCGGTTTACCTCATCTTGAAACCGGTAAAACAGAACTGGAATCAGCCAGGAAGCCCAACTTAAATCGCATAGCCAGGGACTCCCTTTGCGGGCTCATTGACCCTGTTGGCCCAGGAATTACGCCGGGGAGTGCGCCGGGGCACCTAGCCATCTTTGGCTATGACCCTGTCGAATATAATATCGGGCGGGGAGTCGTGGAAGCCGTAGGAATAGATTTGGAACTGAAGCCAGATGATATCGCGGCACGCGGCAATTTCTGCACCATTGATGACAAGGGAATCATTACCGACAGGAGGGCAGGACGGATTTCCACAGAGAAAAATACCGAGTTATGCCGCTCATTGAATAATATAGCCATAAATGAGGCTGAGATTTCCGTGCTGCCGGTGAAAGAACATAGATTCGTGCTCATCCTCCGCAGCGAAGCCTTGTCGCCTGAGTTAGCAGATTCTGACCCCCAGCAAGCAGGGCTAGCCCCCAGAAAGATAGAGGCGTTATCACCACAGGCACAGAGAACCGCGGAGATTGCCAACGAATTTGTGTCTCAAGCAAGAAGCCTCTTACGAGGTGAAGCCTCCGCCAACATGGTGTTTCTGCGCGGCTTCTCCCGTCGCCCCGACATCCCCCCTATATCTGAGATCTACAAATTAAAGCCGGCAGCCATCGCTACGTATCCTATGTACCGGGGACTGGCCAAGTTGGTGGGGATGCAGGTGCTGCCAGGGGGTGAAAGCATAACAGAGCAACTGAACAGCCTGCGCCGCTACTATGCCGATTATGACTTTTTCTTCGTCCATTTTAAGAGCACCGATGCCAGAGGGGAGGATGGCGACTTCCGGGCTAAAGTTCAGGCCATTGAGGAACTTGATAATGCCCTCCCCAGCTTGCTCAGCTTAGACCCGGAGGTTCTGATTATTACTGGAGACCACTCCACCCCCGCAACCTTAGCCATGCATAGCTGGCATCCAGTCCCTTTCATGCTGAAGTCCAAATGGTGTCGCCCTGATAATGTCGCTGAGTTCTCGGAACAAGCCAGCCTTGCTGGTGCTATGGGGCGTTTCGCGGCTACGGAAATCATGCCCTTAGCTATGGCTAATGCTTTAAAATTGGACAAGTTTGGCGCCTAGCAAGAAAAACACTAAGCACGAACTTCAAAGTCCTAAATAAATACAAGGCACCAATGACCAAAAACCAAAACAAGATGAGTTTTGGTATTTAAATTTGGAATTTCGGATTTGTTTAGGATTTAGAAATTAGGATTTCTCCGTCTCGGGCTGAGCCGCCTCCACCAAACCTGCTTGTTGCAGTGCTTCCATAAGGCGGGCAGCTCTAGGATAGCCAATACGAAGACGGCGCTGTAAGAAAGAAGTGGAGATATGTTTATATTCTTGTGCCAAGCGCTTTGCATCTTCCAAAAGAGGGTCGGGGGGAGCAGCTATCTGTGCACTTAATGGGCGCTCAGCCACCTCATCAAAGTCGACAGCGCTCACCTCAATCTGCCGCTGGTTTCCCCAGAAATACACCAATCTCTCGATCTCAGCATCAGAAACAAAGCTTCCTTGAAGACGTTTAGGCTTGCTAGCTTCAGTAGGCATGTAGAGCATATCCCCTCTACCTAGCAATTTCTCAGCACCGACCATGTCAAGTATGGTCCTGGAATCTACGTGAGAAGTGACTGCGAAACTAATGCGGGTAGGAAAGTTAGCTTTAATAAGCCCAGTAATTACATCTACTGAAGGGCGTTGTGTAGCTACGACGAGATGAATGCCTGTAGCC
>JAUWYE010000149.1 GCA_030615965.1 Dehalococcoidia bacterium
CCAACGCCAGTTTACCGTTTGGTGGAAGCTACTGGTCCTGACCACAGCAAGCAATTTACCGCCGAAATCTTGGTCGAAGGGGAAGCACTGGGCAGTGGGACAGGGAAGAGTAAGAAAATTGCTGAGAGCCAAGCGGCAAGAGCAGCTTGGGAAAAACTGAGGTGTAACCATGGGTAGACGAGATTATAGACGGCGAGAGCCAAAGAAAGCTAAGAAGGGGACGCAGAAAAGCAAACCAATTTCGGAATTCGTGCCACAGCTGGAGACAGAGGTAATCAAGAAAAAGAGGAAGCCCGCTGAGGAATACGAGGAATAGATAGTTGGCAGCTTACCTGGAGCTTTACCGTAGTGGCAAGCTAAGGGAATGGGTAGATGCGGCTGTATCTTTGCTTGAGAGTTGCTCCGTATGTCCCCGCAGTTGTGGTGTGAATCGCCTGGCTGGCGATGTAGGCAAGTGCCGCATACCCCGCGAAGCAATGGTGTCTAGCTATGGGCCTCACTTCGGCGAAGAAGCCCCATTAGTGGGCAGACATGGTTCGGGTACTATATTTTTCACTAACTGCAACCTTAGATGTCTGTTCTGCCAGAATTATTCCATTAGCCAGCTAGGCGAAGGCCAGAAAGTGAGCAAGGAAGAGCTGGCTTATATGATGCTCTCCCTTCAAGCTAAAGGATGCCACAACATAAACTTGGTATCCCCAACCCACGTAGTTCCTCAAATTCTGGAAGCACTGGAGCTAGCAGTGGAGTCAGGCTTGCATCTCCCCTTGGTATACAACAGCGGTGGCTATGACTCGGTGGAGACCTTGAGGATACTCGACGGCATTGTCGATATTTATATGCCTGACATGAAATATGACGATGAGGAGACTGCTAGAGAATTGTCGGGCATTGAAAACTATCCTGAGATAAATAAAGCAGCAATCAAGGAAATGCATCGGCAAACAGGCGACCTGGAGATAAACGAGGAAGGAGTGGCTCAACGAGGACTCCTAGTTCGCCATCTAGTTTTACCTCACGGGTTAGCAGGAACAAAAGGGATAGTGAATTTTCTCAGCAAAGAAATTTCCCGCAACACCTATGTCAATATCATGGCTCAATACCATCCCTGCTACAAGGCTTTTCAAATTCCAGGTTTAGGACGGCGAATATCATCCGCAGAATTCCGTGAAGCATCATCCTTAGCCCAGGAAGCAGGGCTAAGTCGGCTGGATAAGGTCCATCCCATAGAGATTCTTCGCATTCGCTCAGAATGACAGAAGGTGGCTCAGGATAACAAAAAGTGGCTCAGAATGACATTCCACCCTGTCATTGCGAGGAGCCCCGATGAATCGGGACGACGAAGCAATCCCCAAGGAATTATTTGAGATTGCCACGCCCCGACAAGTCGGGGCTCGCAATGACAAAAGAGAAATGGCTCGGAGTGACGGAGATAGTTGAGAATGACGAGGATAACTCAGAACAGCAAAATGGCTGATGTGGCACATCTTTCCGTCACAGTTTATGGTCGCGTGCAAGGCGTTTTCTTTCGCTACTTCGTCCGAAATGTAGCCAGGGGGCTAGGTTTAAAAGGCTATGTCCGCAACCTTGCCAGAGGCGATGCTGTGGAAGTTCAAGCTGAAGGAGAGAAGCGGCAGTTGAATAAACTACTGGGACAGCTTAAAGTAGGTTCACCAGGAGCTCGGGTTGAGAGGGTGGAAGTAAAGTGGGCAGACTATTCAGGGCGGTTCGACGATTTTAGCGTAAGATATTAACGGAAAAGTAAAAGTCAAAGCTTAAAAATCAAAATGGCAACTCAAAATGCAAAACTTCTTAATTTTTGCACTTTTATTTTTGCTTTTTGAATTTCTTAGTCCTCAAGTTGAACCCTGCCCTCATCAATCAGTCTTAAGTGCTCACAGTCAACTCCAGCTATTTGAGAAGCCTTAAAGTCAATTTCATGAGGTCCGCCAACCAAGATTTTCCCATAATCCTCTGCTTCCCCTTTCGTGGGATCATCAGTGTAGAAGAACTTTTGACGGGCTTCAATAATGCCCAAATCGAAGGGCAGGGTGAAGTAGAGGTCAGCAAGGACTTTTTCGATGCCTAATTCATATAGAGCTCCCCAACCACCCGATTTGTCCTTTTGATACTTGCTCACCGGCAGCAGACTCAAAAGGTTTGCTACACTGAAGTGACCAGAGCTACCACAAACCTTGAAGGGGGTAACGCTGATTAAGAAGTCGCTGCGCAACACCACATTGGGCACCCACAAACTCTCCACAGCATAGAATTGAGATAAGGGATTCTGCACCTCTATAAAAATGGAATCCCTGATATCGAGCATGAGAACGTGATGAAAGTTGTATCCTAAAGCTTGATATATTGGGTAAATCGATTCACCGCTAGGAGTCCCGTCCGCAATGAGGATATCTGCATTACTAACTTTCCTGATGCCTCTAATGATAGTATTCAGTAGGTTGGGACTTGTGGTTACAGGGTATGGCAAGGGATAGCCGGCAGAGGGTTTGATTAAAACTCGCCTTGCCCAGGCAAGCTGTGGAGGAGGAGTAAACACAAAATCCGAATCTTTAACAATCATTGACTTCATATCAGCGACCAAATTTCAATCCCGATTTAATCGGGACAAAGCCGGTTGCAATAGCACGATTTCAGTAACAGCCGGAAGCCTTTCGCGCTCGAACTCCACTTCACTATCCCCTACCTTTCTCACACCTTTCTTGCCCTTAAGGAAATCCTCAACACCAGCTATAGGATAGGCACACTTGGGCGTCTTAAAATGCATGGGAATAACTACTTTGGGCTTTAATTGGTCGCACACTTGGCTAGCTACAGGGGCATCAATGGTGAAGAAGCCACCCACAGGAACAAACAGTATATCTACGGCACCAATTTCAGTGACCTGCCCTGGACTAAGCATATGCCCTAAATCACCCAAGTGACAAAGCTTTATACCATCTATGGTGAAACAAAAGACGGTGTTAGGTCCTCTTTGTTTGCCCTGAGAGGCATCATGATAACTGGCGATGCCCTTAAACTGAATACCTTGGGCGGTTTTTGTGCCGTCACCTCTAACCACTTCAGGTTTCCCTTGTACTGCCGAAACATTACTGTGGTCGTCATGTCCATGGCTCACCACAACGACATCAGCAATTTCTTTGATGGGAGAATAATTAATACCTCCACCCACAACATAAGGGTCGGTAATTACTCTTAGCCCATCTCTGGAGGTAATTAAAAAACAAGAATGCCCCAGCCATTTTACCCTCATATAGCCTCCTGACTCTTCGCTTCGCTCCAGGCTAATTCTACTAAGGTTCTGACCCCGACTCCCGTAGCTCCTTTTATTATGTAGCCACTCTCCTTGTTCGAGGAAGCAGTGCCAGCTATATCGATATGAACCCAGGGGGTATCATCAACAAATTCGGTCAAGAAGAGGGCAGCGGTGATAGCTCCGCCATATCTATTGCCGGTATTTTTAACATCGGCAATTTCACTTTTATTTTGCTCCTTATACTCCTCAGGCATGGGCATTTGCCACATTCTCTC
>JAUWYE010000174.1 GCA_030615965.1 Dehalococcoidia bacterium
GCGGAGCACTATTTTAACGAGCCAGTGATAAGCGGCAGAGACGTCCCTTTGCTATGGCAAAGATTCCTTTACACAGAGGATGATAACTATTTGCAGCAAATCATAAAGCACAACGAGTCTGACCTGCTTAGAGAGCTATACTTGCTAGTGTATTATCGAGATAGCTACAGGGTTTAAGGGAGCTAGGAAGCCAGGCATTGAAAATACTGAGGGCTTTTTCTGCCCTGGCAACTTGGGTGCCGCAGGCTTTCTGTAAAGTCCGTAAAAAGCTTTACAGTTCATGGTAGAATAGAAGCTAAATCGGAAAGTATTATGAAAAAGATTGGAGTCTTAACTAGCGGCGGTGACGCCCCGGGGATGAATGCCTGCATCAGGGCTATCGTCCGCTGTGGGGTTAGCCGCGGGCTGGAGGTCGTAGGGATTCGCCGAGGATACCGCGGTATATTGGAGGAGGACTTTGTAAAGTTAGGCAGTAGGTCGGTAGCCAATATTATCTACCGTGGGGGCACTATTTTGGAAACAGCTCGCTGTGAGGAAATGAAGACCGAGGAAGGCATAAGAAAGGCAAATGGAATTCTCCAACGGGAAGGCATCGAGGGATTGATAACTATAGGCGGGGATGGCACCTTTCGCGGTGCAGTAGCCCTGGCTGAAGCTGGAGATGTAAAGGTGATTGGTATTCCGGGCACTATAGATAACGATGTATATGGCACTGACTACGCTATTGGCTTCGATACCGCCATAAATACAGCTTTGGATGCCATAGACAAGATTAGAGATACTGCGGGGTCGCTACAACGCCTCTTTTTCATCGAGGTCATGGGAAGGAGTAGGGGATTTATTGCACTGGAGGTAGGAATTGCTGGCGGAGCCGAAGATATCTTGATTCCGGAATTAGAGACAAAAATAGAACAGCTTTGCCTTGATATAAGGCGTAGCTTCAAGAGAGGCAAGAAATCCTCTATCGTGATAGTTGCTGAAGGAGATGAGGCAGGCGGTGCGTTTTCAATTGCTCAACAAGTATGGGAGAGATTAAGGCTGGAGTACCGAATTTGTGTGCTGGGACATGTCCAAAGAGGTGGCTCACCTACAGCCAGGGATAGAGTTCTCGCCAGCAAGTTAGGAGCAGCGGCTGTGGATGCTCTGGTCAATGGCATGGCAGGTTACATGGTGGGAGAGTTGAAGGGGGAGATAGCCTTCACTCCTCTAAGAGAAACCTGGGAGAAGAGGAAGGAATTGGACAGCAACTTGTTACGGTTGGTCAAGGTATTGGCTGAATAGGAACGTGAAAAAGGCTTGATCTTGCTTCTATCGATCTTTGTCTTGTTTTCCTCTGAGAACGCCCCCGGTTAACTTGCTGTACACCTCACGATATCTTTTTGATGTTCCCTCTATTACCTCCGGTGGCAACATAGGCGCTGGCGATTCTTTATCCCATCCTGAACCTGAAAGCCAATCACGAACAAACTGCTTATCAAAGCTGGGCTGAGAGTAGCCAACCTTATATTGGCTGACATCCCAGAAGCGACTTGAGTCTGGCGTTAGTAGCTCATCGATAAGGGCTAATTGACCATTGATGAAACCAAACTCGAATTTGGTATCGGCAATTATTATGCCCCTTGTTCTAGCGTAATCCCGAGCATAGCAATAGATAAGCAGGCTTTTTTGTTCTAATTCCCCAAAAAGGTTTTCAATGCCAATGTCTTTTATGTCTTGATTGGTTAAAGGGCGGTCATGCTCCGTGTCGCTCTTAGTAGTGGGGGTAAAGATAGGTTGGGTCAATTCCTGGCTTTCCTTCATTCCCGAGGGCAAATGGATATGGCCAACTTTTCCAGCCTCTTTATACTCCGCCCATGCCGAGCCAGATAGATAGCCCCGAACAACGCATTCTACAGGTATACGCTCGGCCTTAGCCACAAGCATAGAGCAGCCGATAAGGCTTGTTCCAAGTGTAAGCGAGGAATCTCTTTTCCATTGAGATTGCTTCGGGCTTTCAGCCCTCGCAATGACATCCCGAAGTATATCCACGCTATCGATTACCTTGATAAGATGATTAGGTAAGATATGGGCTGTTTTCTCGAACCAGAAGGCAGAAAGCTGGTTAAGAACCTTTCCTTTGTCAGGGATGCCGCAGGGCAAGACAACATCGAAGGCAGAGATGCGGTCGGTGGACACGATGAGTAGTCTATCACCTAAATCATAAACATCTCTTACCTTGCCACGCCGAAATAAAGATAGAGGTAAGGTTGTATTCATTAAGACTGTTGGGCTGCTACTCATAGTTTCCTCGGCCCAGGCTATGATGTTCCAAATGACAGTTTAATAGGTTTTTTGTAATGTTTCTCCAAACCAATAAAGGAGTCGCTCCTCTTTAAACCAGTAACTAGGGTTCAATGCCACACAACCTCTTCGCACTACTTTTCATTCGCTCTATATTGGCCAGTCTACCAATCATAATCTTCTGAGCCATAGGTGATCCGGCACCATGCATCGATTCCGCCAGATAACATGCGGCTCCTAAACCTACCGTTAGATTCTCAATCAGTCGTAGTACATGAATGCGATTTTCCACCGCAATACCATCAACA
>JAUWYE010000062.1 GCA_030615965.1 Dehalococcoidia bacterium
CATGCTTTTCAAAATACTTTATTGTTACCCAACCACCAAAGAGCCTTTAAACGCAGCCCACATCCTTATCTTGTAACCTTAAACCCTTGAACCCTATTAACCCTTGAAATCCCATGCTGGTAAGCATCACTAACTTATTCAGATACCCAGCTTTTTACGTTTAGACTCGATGTTCGCCAGTATCTTGTCCGCCGCTTTAACCGGATCAATCTCAACATCAAGTTGACCACCAGTGACATCCTTGCAGTCTTCGGTTAGAAGTTTGACCAAGTTCGGCCCTCCGGTTACCGTTGGTACAGGATTCACATAGGTGTACAGACCAAATGCTACAGCAAAGACAGCATCGATAGTTGCTTTCTGCTCCATGTCCTCAGGGGCAACTGCAGCCACCGGCATGTCAGGTATGGGGACATCTCCCAGAGCGCTGGACAGAGTAGCCAGTAGGTCGGCAACACGACCGGTATCGGTGCACGTCCCATAACTCAGCACCGGCGGTATGCCAAGAGACTGGCAGATACCCTTAAGCCCCGCACCGGCAAGCTCGCTGGCTTCAGGATGGCACAGGCCGGCTACCTGCATCGCCCCATTGCCACAGCCCATTGAAAGAACAAGCAGGTCGCGCTTGATCAGTTCTTTAGCCATCCTTACACTGTGTACATCCTGGCCGGTATCTCTCAGTGTAGTACAGGAGATAAGTCCAATCACACCCCGGATGGTGCCGTCTTTGATTGCCTTCAAGAGCGGCTCAAGGGAACCACCAAGGCCTTCAACTATGCTTTCCGTGGAGAATCCGACCGTAGCTTCGTGCATCGGCAAACCGGTGACCGGCTTCACTGAAGTATGGCGCTCTTTAAAATTATCTATAGCCATTTGCAGTAGCTCGGCCGCCTGCTCTTCTGCTTTCTCAGGCTCATAGTTGATACGCTCCGTAATGCCTTCAAAGGCGACCAAATCACTGACTGGTACCAGCCTTATTTTGTACTTCTTAGCATACGCCGGATCAATCGGCATCGAACAATTCATATCGCAGGCAAAAAGGTCAACACAGCCACTGCCGAGAACAGCTTCCTGCATTACCCAGTTACCTGTAAAACCATAGAAGGCGTCATCCATCTCCCATCTCTGTATCATCTCCTGTCCCGTCTCGGTGTTGGCAATGATGCGCAATCCCTTTGCCCCGACTGCCTTGGCCTTGTCTTGCCACTCCGGTTGTCTAGCTAGTTGAACCATAGCAAAACCGAGGAAGGGTTCGTGACCGTTAGGCAAAGCATTAACATAATCAGGGTCGAGAACACCGAGGTCAACACGCATATTATGTGGCCTGGGGAGACCGAAGATTATGTCTTGGCAGTACTCGTTTACAATCTGACTCTGGTAGGCCGTGGCTATGCTCATGCGCATTGCCTTTAATGCCAGGCTGACGTAATAGCCGTCCACATTGGTGAGACAGGAGCTTGTCGCGCGCATCATCTCGCCGTATATCCCACCGGGAAATAGGTCCAGATTCTTCCAGATTTTCTTACGTTCTTCAGGTGCCAAGGCTTCAACTATCTGACTCGGCTCATCGGACTTGCGGTTAAAGTCAGCCTGAACAAAGTCGCAGAGAGCAAGGGCTGTTTTTTTAATTGTGCCTGATGTGGATATCCCAAGCCTTCCGGCAAAAGCCTTCAGCTTATCCTCCTCTGTTATCATAAATGGCGTTTCATCTTCAGCTGTAGCCCGAAGAGTCTTGATGGTCTGCTCTGTGTGATAATGATATGTCGAAGCTCCCAAGACGTTTCGGAGCAGCATCATGCGCATCGCTATACCATCGCCGGTGATGCCGCACACGCCTCTCTTGTCCTTGGCGACATCGGCACGACAAGGCCCATTGGAACACAGGTCACATCGAACACCCCCCATACAGAATGGACAACGCTGGTCAGGATTACCTCCCATTCCTTGGGCTTCATACCTGTCCCAGATATTGCCCATGCCATCTGCTTTGATCCTGTCATATACTCGAAGCACGGACTCGTGATATGAAATCCTTTCTCCTTCCATAGTAATTCCTCCTTTTAACTTGTTAGAATCTTGAATGACTTGGCACTACTTCTTGCGCCAACGTCTACTATCAAGAATAGAATATTTTCTCGATTAAAAGCAATTTTCGGAGCAGCACCAAGTAGATCAATATCGTATTTTATTCTGATTCTCTTTTCAACTTAGTTAATTTTGTACTAATGTTGAAAAACAAGTCTTAAATCCAAATGGTGTGGTTGGCGCTCCTGATCGAGAGAGAAATAGCAAACCACTTATTCCTAAACGATTAGCTGTGTTCGAGTCTTATCAGGGGTATTACAATGGTGAACTTTGCCAATTCGCGTGCCTCTGATGTGACAGAACGGGCGTTTGTCACCTGGTTTACAATCTGAGTGATTGTTCAATGGATAACAATTCAAGCTTTTGGCTACAAACAAAGACTCCCTCTAGGTTTCGGATGGAGAAGTCTTCCAAGTCGGCAGATATGCCGACCTTGTTATGGGGCTTTTTATTTTTCGATTTTCTTTCCCTCGGCCTGGGGAGAATGATAAACGTGCTACAATGCAGGTAATAATCAAGGAGAAGTATAGAACAGAACCGGCCACCAGGACTGGAGAGCTTCACGGCTCTTTTCTGAGATGAACTCATACCGGAAATCTATTGGCTGTGCGATGCCAGCTCGAGGGCACGTGGTGGCTATGATAAGATAGCTAAATACTGACAGCGACGCGAATCCTTTTCAATAACTCGAGGTACTTGCGAGGAACTCTGTAGTGCGTGAGCCTAGAGACTAAATCATTGTAATTCCATAGCTTAATATTATCGGGGACATTCATATAGTTCACATTCTCCAAAGTGTCCATTGATACAAAGGTTGCATCGATTTGAATATTATCGGCATATGATAGCTCCAGTTCATTACAGAAAGACTCTAGATTCTGCTGTATGACTTTAACATTGTCAGAGAAATGGTTAATCTCTTTTTGTAACTCATCATCAACGGTCGCTTGGCCCTTTGACTCAAATAATATAATTTGCTTAGGTAAGGCACCATCATATTTAATGCCTAGCGCATCCAGCTCTCCCTTAACTGGCTTGAGAATCTTTGGCTTAAATCCAATGCGCACCATTTTGCAACCCATGTTTGTCAACATGTTAGCCAGCAATAGTTCTGGGAAAACACCTCTGATGTCACCGGTAATCTTGTTAGTGAGGACGATTGCATCATTGAGTCTCGAATAACCGGGGTCTTCACAATATCTGTAGAACTCCTCTTTATCGGCCTTAACAACAATGAGGTCAATTGCTTTTCTGTTGCGTTTAATCTTATTGAACACCAACCTCCATTGGTGAGATGCCCCACCTGAGTGATTATTCCCAATCGAGTAAAAAACCCACCACATGGAGGCATTAGTACTAATCCACCCGCCACCATAAGCCGGCATGAAAATAGCAGTGCTATAATCCTCCCGCCCCGAATGAATTTTGTGTACTACAATTGCGACCTTGGCCTTTTCCTTGGTCCGCCTACTTCTCTTAATTGCTCCGTCGAGCAGGCACGCAAAGCTGCCATAGGCACCTGGGAAGCCTCGTTCGACGATTCTTGCCCTATTTCCAAAGATTGACAGGAGCCTTTCTGGAGATGGTAGTTCTTCTACCTCTGCCATCAGAGGCTGCCTGTCAGCGTCTGTTATCTCTAAATGAGCACTGTAATTATATCCTCTGAATATTTTAGGCAGCCCATATACAGTTGTAATTTTCCCATCATACTTTTCAATGTCATGCCAGTCTTTTGTGCTCAAGACTAGTTCATCTAGCAACGTCAAAGGGGCCCTTTGTTTATCATCACGAGCCAGCAGTTTAAGGCTATCATGCAGAGAGAAGGCGTATCCCAGAGCCCAATGTGCAGGTAGTGGCCTCGGGAAGAATATGGGGTCAATTTGGGAAAAATCCAATCTTGTTATCCCAGAGGATGGTTGGCACTCTTCTACCATTTCGTCCAACAATTGAAAGTCAGCTTCATCCTTCTTGCGACTTATAAAATAGTCAGTATACATGTGGGCAATTGGGAGCGGGTCGCCGTAAGTAGACCACAAAATTATGTTAGAAGATTCTAGGATAGCATCTCTCATAGTGACTTTTCTATTGCCTTTGGATGCTACATAAGCTTTTTCAGAAATCTGGCGAAGACAGTCTCGGAAACTCTTTGTCTTATCTCCAAAGGCTTCAATGCTTTCCCACGTTTTCAAGGTCAGAATCTCGTTAATAAATGAGCTTGCTTTCGCGACGAATCTTGATATGTGATGGTTAGTTCTAGCGGTTGTTCTCGTGATTTCTCTCCCCCGCCCTTTTGTGAAAGCCCAGTAGTCTCGGTAATCCAGGTCCGGTTCTATACCTATGACTTCAGGGTATCTGATAATTTCATCTATATAGTTGTGTAGAGTTGCAACTAGAAGAAGCTTGAAGCCTTGTCGGAGACCTTCCTGGGCACGGGGTTTGGCCAGTTTTGTGTGGAAAGACTTTGCCTTGTCGATGAATTCCGCTGAGAGGAAGGTATCAAGTAAGATATAAGTGGAGAAGAATGACTCTAATATCATCGAATTTGACATTTCCTCCAATAAGTTTTTGTTCTTGTTTGGATTGTCAACTTTCTCATCCATTTGCTGAACTCCTGCCTGTTATTCTTTCATTTCGATTTTACTAAACGCTACCTCCTGTACCATTATATCAAGACTGGCAAGCTTTACGAAGTCCTTAAACTTTGGACATTCTGTCCCAGCCTCGCTTCACCAAAGAGGAGGAGACAAGATGGACGAGGAGACATATATTGCACGATAGTCAGGAATGTGCAATAGTATCTCGACGTGTCACCTATAGCACTACTTTGTTCAACTAGAAATTGAGATAACTGATTTATTCACGATTATTAACCGCGGCTCTGGTGCTAATTCTCCAGGAAGTCTAGGAAGCGTACATATCATCAGTATCTGAAATAGCTATGCCCACTGCCACTTGGTTGAGGTGGGGACACAGAAGGTTTAGCCCGGTGGATAGGATGGGACTAAGATGCTAAAAGAGTTACCAATTGAGTAACAGGTGTGTCAAGGGTATAACTCCCAGTGTTGTTGACACTATTTGACGCAGTAGTATAATTTGGCCAAGGGAGATGTGCCATGACAGTAATTGAAATGGCAGTAACTCTTGGTGGGCTGGGAGTTATCGGGTTTTTAGCCTGGTTCTTCTTTGGTCCCAAACAAGCTCGGGCCGCCCAGGTTAAAGGAAATGTACAGGAGATAGAGGTTACCGTTAAAGGCGGCTACTCCCCGGATACTATCCGTGTCAGGAAAGGTATCCCACTCCGTTTGATATTCGACCGTCAGGAAGCTGGCGATTGCAGCTCCCGGGTGGTCTTCCCCGATTTTCAGGCCAGTAAGACACTGGCACCCTTTGCTAAAACGACGCTTGAGTTCACTCCGGATAAAGCCGGTCAGTTCGGCTTCGCCTGCGGCATGAATATGCTTCACGGTACCCTTATCGTTGAGGAAGGGAAAGAAGCAGAAGAGCTGTCCGGTACGAAGATAGTAACGAAAGCAGAAGAACAGGTTCGTGAGTATGCCCAGGCGGTTGGCGTGGGCCCCACTATGCCGGTGGCAAAGACAGCCCAGGTTGAGTTTGCTTTGATCGGTGGCGGTGTTACCTGCCCCACCTGTGCCGTCAATATCGAGACGGCCCTCAGCAGTCTCCCTGGTGTAGATGATGTTCGCGTCAACTTCGGTGCTGACCGTATCACCGCCCGGTACGATCCAAAGCAGATATCACCGGAGAAGATACAGGAGATTATAGAAAACACCGGTTACAAGGTTCGTCTCCGCAGCCAGCCTGGCACGCAGGACACAGAAGACCGAGAATCTGCGGAGCGGTCTGCCGAGCGCAGAGACCTCACCCGGCGCCTGATTGTGGGGGCCATTCTGACCGCCCCGGTGGTCTTTGCCGTGATGACTCACGAGTTTTTTAATCCGGCGTGGCTGCCACCAATTCTGATTAACCGCTGGCTCCAGTTAGCCCTCATTACCCCAGTGATGCTGTACTCTGGCTGGCCGATACACCGCACCGGCTGGCTGACGCTGCGCCACCGCACCGCTGATATGAACACGCTTATCACCATCGGCACCATCGCTGCCTTTGCTTACAGCCTGGTCGTTACCGTGGCACCTGGCGTGCTACCTGAAGCTCTTCGTGCAGTCTACTATGAAGCGGTAGGTGTAATTATCACCCTTATTATACTGGGGCGTCTTCTGGAGGCTATTGCCAAGGGAGGCACCGGCGAGGCCATTCGCAAACTCATTGGTCTCCAGGCTAAGACGGCGCGGGTAGTGCGCGGTGACGCAGAGATGGATATCCCCATTGAGGATGTCCAGACAGGCGACATCGTGATAGTGCATCCCGGGGAGAAGATCCCGGTGGATGGTGAGATAATAGAAGGGCGCTCTACCCTCGATGAATCTATGGTGACCGGCGAAAGCCTGCCGGTTACCAAGGGTGAAGGCGATACCGTAATCGGTGCCACCATTAATCAGACGGGCGCCTTCCGCTTCAAGGCTACCAAGGTGGGCAAAGACACCATGCTGGCCCAGATAATACAGCTCGTAGAGCAGGCCCAGGGCTCGAAAGCCCCCATCCAGCGTCTGGCCGACCTGATTGCCAGCCGTTTCGTGCCGATAGTAATCTTCATCGCCGTTGGTACTTTTATCATCTGGTTTAACTTTGGGCCAACACCAGCCCTTATCTTCTCCCTGGTGAATGCGGTGGCAGTACTCATTATCGCCTGCCCCTGTGCTCTGGGACTGGCAACACCCTTGTCCATCATGGTAGGCACTGGTAAGGGTGCCCAGAATGGCATCCTGATCCGCTCTGCAGAAGCGCTGGAGACGGCTCACAAGCTGAATACTTTGGTTCTCGACAAGACGGGCACTATAACCAGGGGACAGCCATCCCTCACAGATGTGGTTCCTGTTGATGATATCAGCGCCGATGAACTGCTGCGGCTGGTAGCATCAGCGGAACGTTCGTCTGAACATCCTCTAGGCCAGGCTATCGTTCAGGGTTCCGTAGACAAGGGGCTTGAACTGGTGGAAGCCGGTGATTTCCAGTCGGTCACTGGCAAGGGAATCCAGGTGAGTGTTGATGGACATAAGTTGCTCGTGGGTAACAAGCGACTGCTTGGTGATGCCGGTATTGAAACCGCTGCTTTGGAAGAGCAGGCAGAACGTCTAGCGGCCGAGGGAAAGACCTCTATGCTCATTGCCGTGGATGGCAAGCCAGCGGGTGTGGTTGCCGTCGCCGATACGCTGAAGGATGACTCATCAGCCACTATAGCCACGCTCCGGCGTCTTGGCATTGAAGTGGTCATGATTACGGGGGATAACCGCCGTACCGCTGAGGCTATTGCTCATCAGGTTGGTATTGAACGAGTCCTGGCAGAGGTCTTACCGCAGGACAAAGCCTTGGAAGTAAAACGTCTTCAGGGTGAAAACAAGCTTGTCGGCATGGTTGGCGATGGCATTAATGATGCCCCGGCCCTAGCACAGGCAGATATTGGCATTGCCATAGGCACCGGTACTGATGTGGCTATTGAGTCGTCCGATATCACCCTCATCTCCGGTGAACTAAAGGGGGTGGCGACAGCAATAACTTTGAGTCGCGCCACTATGCATAACATACGCCAGAACCTCATATTCGCCTTTTTCTATAACACGGTAGGCATTCCAATAGCTGCTGGCGCTCTTTACCCACCGTTCGGGTTGCTGTTAAGCCCCATGATTGCTGCCGCTGCTATGGCGCTGAGCTCTCTTTCTGTCGTCACCAATGCCAACCGGTTGCGAGGCTATAAACCTGTCGGTCTGGCTAAACCAAAAGCAATTTCAGCGAGTGCACCTAGGGCTGAAGTTGGGGAATATAAAAAGGAAAAGGAGGATGCAATGGCAACCGTTAAAGATCCAGTCTGCGGCATGGAAATTGATCCACAGCAAGCGGCAGCTAGCGAGAAGTATCAGGGAAAGATATACTACTTCTGTTCAGCTGTTTGTCATGACAAGTTCAAGGCCGAGCCAGAGAAGTATACGGCATGATTTTTAATGGTGGCTAAGGTGGACAAAGTGTTTTGTCACGCTGAGGGTTGAACGAAACGTCAGATTGTTACCACATAATTAAGGTGCTATCACTACAAATAGTTCCTGGGTGATAAGGTAAGCTAGCTTGACATTTGCCATATAGTTAATTATACTTCTAATCCCAACGTGGGCGAGTAATGTGGTGGAGTGGAAAAATGAGCTAGCATTTTGACCAGCGGTAGGGTAAGCAGGGGGCGTTGAACTGCCATTTGTAGCTGGGCACTTGGGTGGTGGGGAGCCAATAGTGAAACCGACCTGAAAAGGTCGGTTTTTTGTTTTATGAAAGGGGGTGGTAGCATTCTAAAAGCAAAGGTAAACAAAGGAGCTGCTATGCCCCAGGTCGAGGGGCGATAAGGTAATCTTAAAAAGAGAGGAGGTAGTAGAGTAATCTTAGCAGACTAAAATCTTTTAGGAGAGTGAGATGAAAGGAAAAAGATTATTAACATTACTTGGTAGTGCCTGCCTGATATTGGTATTGGCAGCGTTACCTTTCATGGCAGGTTGCCCTGCCCCTGAGGAGGAGGTAATTCGGATTGGCGAGTGTATGATAATCGAGCATCCCGACCTGTTCGCTGACCAAACAGGATTTCGTGAAGTGGTAGATGCCTGGGCGGAAGCTGAGGGAGTAGAGGTGGAGTATATTTTCCTCTGTGCTGAGGGTGATATGTCTCTAGCTAAGTCAATTGCCGACCGGTTTGTCGCCGAAGAGGTGGATTTAATTCATGCTATCACTACTCCAATCGCTCAAGCCTGTGTGGGTGCAGCTGAAGGGACTGGAATTCCTGTGCTTTTCAGCACTTGCACTGCTCCAGCTGTGGCTGAGATTGTGTCTACCTGGGATGCG
>JAUWYE010000134.1 GCA_030615965.1 Dehalococcoidia bacterium
TCTACCAAGGATACCAAATCCAAGTCGCCTTGGTAAGCAAGGAAGGTTCCCTTGTCTGTCAGGGTGTAAGCAATTTTCTCGTTAGCCATAACCAGTGTTGCCCCCATGCCTGACCCAGCTTCGATATACCAGCCAGCGGTCACTCCAGTCCCTTGAATATCCGCTGCATAATCATAGCCGGCTGCTGCCCAGACGGCTTTTTCTTTGCCGTGAGTTCCCGAGTTATCCCCTCGAGAGACGAATTTAACCGTCTCCGGGTCATCCTCCCCCACTTGCTGGATTCTTTGGAAGGCTTCTTCCGGAGTCAAGCCACTAATGCCTACGGGGTCAGCCTCAGGGCCTATGATGATGAAATAATTATAAGCCCAGGGGACTCGCTCCGCACCATATCCTTCTGCTTTAACAGCGTAGCCACTGGCTATAAATTCTGCCTCTTGTAGGGGGTCATGGACGGTAACCACATCCACATCACCCCTTTGACCTAATTCCAAAGCCATACCGGTGCCTTTAGCTGTTATCTGCAAGTCGACGCCATATCTTTGCTCAAATATGGGCTCCAGAGCATCCCACAATTCGGTGTCGTAAAGGCTGGTAGTAGTTGCTACCCTTAGTACTGCAGGAGCAGATGTCGTTACAATGGCACTAACGATTATGGCAACTGCTATGACAGCCAGTGCGATCACCTTCGTCTTCATACTTACCTCTAGCGTCAAAAATACTTCTGCTTAACGAATTAGCGAATTTACGACGCGGTTTAAAGGAAGCAACAAGCGGGAATAAAAAAGCACCGTCACAAAAACGGTGCTGTCCAAAAACCAAGCTTTATATTCCCTCCTTTCCTAGCACGGGAGGCATAGACATTTCTATCTATGCCCTCGAGGCCTTTCAGCCCACCGGCTGCTTGCCATGGATTCTCTTTAGGCAAGACAGCTCGGAGGGAGCTATCATTTAATCTCGGGGATTATATCAGGGATTTGCCAGCCTGTCAAATCCACTGTATCCGTATAGATACAGAAGAAATTGCCGTGTAAGTTAGACGATTAGGCCTCTTCCGTCTCCTCACCTGGTGGAGCCTCTTCGGGAGCTTCAACCACTTCCTCCGCCACCTCTACCACCTCCTCTTCTACCTTTTCCACAGGTCGTGAACTAATTTTCACCACAACCAACTCTGGATCATTAAGTACAGTGATATCCTTATCTAGGTCGATATCCTTGACTCGTATCGCTTGCCCTGGCTCGGTGAGGGAACTGATGTCCACTTCTAGGCTAGCGGGGATTTTTGCCGGGAGACACTCTACAGTCAAAGTCTCAAGCTCATGCTCCAGCATATTGTCTTTAAACTTCAGGGCTGGCGCCTCTCCGACTAAGACAACAGGGACCTCTAACTTTATCTTTTCCTCCATTTTTACCTGATAAAAGTCTACATGGAGCAATTTCCCCCTCCGCCAATCTCTATCAAATTCGCGAACCACAACGGTCCTCGGTTTTTTCTCCTTATCGAGCTTGAGGCCAATAAGCCCTGTCTGCCCAGCTTGAGCTAACACTCGTTCAAGTTCACCAGTGTCACACTGTAGTGCTAGAGACTTGATACTGTGCCCGAAAAGATGCACAGGGGTAATTCCCTGGCGGCGCAAATGCTTGACTTTTTTACCGAGAATCTCTCGGTTAGTAACCTCTAACTCTACTTTGTCCATTTTATCTCTCCAATCATACCAAACAAGGCTTCTCCCTGCAAGAAACTGCGCTCGTTCATCTGAGTAGTGATTCGAAAACCCTGCGCTTTAAAAGGGCAATTACGACCTGTACCCCGACAAGTCGGGGGAAGCGGCATAAAGAAACTATGGCAATGACAGGATTTCTTATCATGTTTTGATAAGCCTTTTAGGCGTTTCGGGCTAAGTACTCCAAAGCTCGCTCCAAGTCCATAGGTAAGGGCGAGGTAAATTCCTGGTATTGCTTAGTTGATGGTAGACGAAAGCCAAGGCGATAGGCATGAATAAATTGCCTGTTAAGATGAGCCGATTTTATTCCATAAATGGGGTCACCGACGACCGGACAGCCGATAGCTGACAGGTGTATTCTGATTTGATGTGTGCGCCCTGTTAGGGGGGTGACTTCGACTAAAGTGTAGTTATCCAGGTATTTCCGGACTTGATATTGGGTGCTAGCCTCTTTTCCTGCTTCTACTATTGCCATTCTCCGTCTATTATGAGGGTCTCGCCCGATAGGTGCTTCAATTATCCCCTGTTCCGGGGATAGCCTTGCTTTAACAAGGACAAGATATCCTTTGGTCACAGTGCGGCTTTTGAACTGTGCGGCTAAATATTCCCGGGCAAAGTCGTTTTTGGCAATGACTATGAGCCCCGATGTATCTTTATCTAGTCTGTGAACTATGCCTGGGCGCATTAGCTCGCTGCTCATGGCCAGGCCGGGGCAATGAGCTAAGACAGCATTGACTAAAGTATGGCTGGGATGCCCCGGGGCAGGGTGAACTGTCAATCCAGCAGGTTTATCTATGACCAATATGTCATCATCTTCATAAATTATAGTTAAAGGAATTGGTTCAGCTAAAGGATGGACAGGTAAGGGAGGAAGCTCGACCGTTATCCTATCGACCTTGTTTAATCTCTGGTTCGCCTTTGCCCTTTGCCCTTTGACCAGAATATAACCTTGCCCAATTAATTTCTGTAAATAAGCGCGCGAGAATTGTGGAAGAACCTGGGTCAAGTACTTATCAAGGCGGATGTCAGGAACAGGTGAGTTGAATTGCAATGTCTTAATTTTGGGGTTTGTGGTTGCGTTCATATGCTTTTCTAAATACCCCCGACTTATAAAAGGAATAAATGAGAGTAAAGACACCCACCGTTATAGCTGTGTCAGCGATGTTGAAGACAGGCCAATGGAAGTTGCTCCACAAGCGGATGTCAATGAAGTCAGTGACATAACCAAACCGGAGGCGGTCTATTAGATTGCCTACAGCACCACCCAGAATCAAACCGATAGATACCACGCTCAGGGTAGTAGCTGGGGATAAGTAACGAAGAAGCAGCAAGATGAAGAGCAAAGCAGCTATGCTAATAATGATGAGAAGAAAAGTTTGATTGGCAAGTAAACCAAAGGCAGATCCCGTATTTCCAATATAGCTCAAACTTAAACGGTCAGTTATGAGGAGCGATTCTCCAAGTGCTAAGTGAGCTCTGATCCATAGCTTGCTCAATTGGTCTGAAGCGCTTACCAAAGCAATGACGATGAGACATAATATTGCTTTCTTAATGCTGTCACGCAAAGACAGTTTCGAATTATCTTTGTCCACAACAAAGTCGCCGATTTTGTCGGGTCACAACACAGTCGCGCGCCCTTTATCTCGTCCCTTTTGTTTCCTTTGCCTGCTGAGCCTTACAGCTCAGACATAAGCTTGCTTGGGGTATGGCTTCAAGGCGAGCTTGCTCTATAGCTTGCCCACAAGAATCGCACAATCCATAAGTGCCGGCTTCATATTTTTGTAAGGCATGTTCAACCTCATTAAGAGACTCCCTCAGCCTGTTTTCCAGGGCCAGTCTTTTCTCTAGTTCGGAGGCTTCATCGGCTCCTTCTTCCCTTTTGCCGAACGGACTGCCTTCCCTTCTCTCTGCCGATGGTTGACCGAGAACTCTCAACTGTTCTATCTTTTCTAACAGCTCTGCTTTCTCCTTCTTTAATCTTTCATAAAGTTCAGCGGCATCTATCACTTCTTGTCCTCCCTATGATTTACAGCTATACTACACCAAAATTCTAAACGAACTATGTGAGACTTGCAGTTCTACTATACTCCGATTTCATCGGAGTTGGGCTTGCTAAAAACTCCCCTTATATCAGGATGTATGGAGTCTCCGAGTTCTTTCACGGATTCGTATCTAATTTTGTTAAGTTCCCTCTGCTTTTTTTCAAATTCAGTCCTGGAGTAAAGTTTCTCAGGATGCAAGTAAATATCATCCACATACCTTATCGCCCTAGGCACCTTAAAGCCCGTGGGGGAATCTACCCAATCTTCTAAACCTCCCCTTAGTAAAGAATCGAGTATTGCCATGGTAAATTCCAATCTTACATCTTTGTAATATTCCCCTTCTCCTATTCCTCCAGTATTTATCAAATAGTAATTTAGGTGGGGAATACCTTTTATTATCTCATAAAATATATTAGCATGC
>JAUWYE010000023.1 GCA_030615965.1 Dehalococcoidia bacterium
ACTAATTGAAAAATACAAAGATAGTTTCTTAACCTTGAGGATAAAAGCAGGTACTTGAGGTTAACCGACACTTATGGAATGGCCTATAGTCAAAAAACTATAGGCCAGGCTGCTATTCGGCATAGGAGTAACAAAAGCTTGTTTTGTTACCTCATGGATAAAAGGTTCCTTTTTAAGTTGGTTCCATAGCCTCAATTATTTAGCTTTGAGAGTTAGCGCACCTTTTTATATCTACAACACACAACGCAGAAGTGAGAGGATCAAGGCAGGTTTGGCGAGAGCAGTAGCGCAGGATAAGAAGCTCGGGCGGCCTAAGGGTTCAAAGGATAGAAATAAGAGAAAGAGGAGATAGGTTCGTTGTTACACATCAGACCCTGCTGTGTAAAAATTCATCCACAATACCGTTGACCACTTCTTGGCTTATTTGCGCGAAATCGAATAAAACGAACAGACCACTTGCCACCTCCCCGACAAGGCTCTTGAGGTTACTGATCACGTAGTCCTGGGTCACCTCCCTTGTCCATGTGGCTGCTGGAGACCGACAGATTTTGCCTCGATTTACAGACCGAAGAGGCGTGCTGACATAGAACTCTCGTGCTTCCAGCCCACGGTGATTGACGGCGAGGGTATATGGCTCTTCCGGTGGGATACCAAGCTCACGGTATAGCATGGCACTGTGTAGGAATACTTCCGCGATGCGCCAGATACGGACGTCAAACCATATGGAACGTTCCGGGTGGCCTTCGCTGCTGGTGAACCGAGGAGTCTCGAGATCTTCCTCGAAAAGTCTGGACACGTAATAACTACCATCGCTACGGAAGTACCAGAAGTCTTCAGTCCGGCCTGAGCTATAGCGGCCCAACCGGGCCTCTATGCCATCGGGCGTGGGCACTGGCGCAAGTCCGGGGCTTTGGAGCACCAAGCCTATAGGCCAACCAGTGTTTCGTAGCTCGGCGCGTTGTGCAGCCAACAAGAGCTGATGCTGGTTCCACCCACGTTTGCCGGGCTGTATCAAACGTTGGCCCGACTCGATGTATCCTGCGTTCCGAGCCTGTGTCATTCACTGCTACCTTCTTTAGATTTCTCCAACGATCTCTCTCGCATCTGCTCCATCCACCCTGAAAGCTCTTCTGTAGTGGACAGTGACGGTGGTGTCGGTGTCGTCATCCGGTTGAAAAGCTCACGAAACTCAGTGAGGACCTCGTCCCTGCGGAGTCCAACACAGCGGTTGATTATATCTTCCCAGTCTTCTGGAGTCGAAACCTCAGACGTTTCCGCACCAGGTCTCCGCAAATATACCGCTCCTTGCCGTAGAATCCTTTCGGTGGTGTCTGTAGCTTCCCGATTGCTTCGACAGATGTATGGGAGGCGATTGAAACCCTCAACCCGGATTAGCGGATGCCTGGCGCCTGTTTCTGGGTGTGCCTCGAAGTATACCGTCAGTCGTATACGTTGCCCTCGCGCAACAGAGGAGTTGACTCGCTTGCTGACCTCCGTAGGGTCATACGAAGAACAGACGCCATCGGTGTGGTTAGGGTCTCGCTTGGGTGGTGTACCGTTGAAGCCTATCACCAGCCAACCCCCATCAGCATTGGCCATTCCTTGTATGTGCCGAATTAATTTAAGGGTGTAGTTATCATCACTGTCGAACGGAGCAGAGGACTTGTAGTCCACCTCTGCCCGCTCACCTGGTGACGTAAGGAGGCGTTGTCGGAAAGCAACTGCTTCTGATGGTTCGTAAGTCATGACTTTAATCCATTATACATCAATTGACGCCGACCTATCATTAAGGGGTGAGAGAGCTATGATTCAGATGAGTGGAACTCAGCAATTAGTGTATTTCACAGAGTTAATGGATGAGGTAGCAGACACCGTTTGTGAAAAAATGTCCGCTCGTTCTTAAAGCAGGACGGTGGTAGCTAAATGATAAGTGTAAAAAGGGAACCTTTTTGACTGAGATGTTGATAATCAACGAATACATCCCTTGACAAGTATCGGGATTGGCGATATAATTGTAGGCAAGATGGCTAATATTAATTATTGCCTGAGGTGTGGCTACGAATGGCTAAGTAGGTTAGAACGTCTGCCTACAGTTTGTCCTAGGTGCAATAGCCCGTACTGGAATATACTGAAGTGGAAGGGGGTGAGGAAGTTGAATGAATATAGTTGTCCTGTGTGCCAAAGCGAACATTCATCATTCTTAAATCTAGCTAGACACATGGTAATGAAAGACCGGCCCGATGGTCCGCACCAAGAGTGGTTGCAGGATTTTCTGGGCTTACAATTTGTGGAGTACGCTTTCGGGAAAGATAAAGCGATTAGTATTCAGCTTGCTAAGTACTGGAAGAAACATGGTAAGTGGCCTTAGGAGACGTAACGAAGTAGAGACGAAGTTGTTCAACAGGAGGTAGATTATCAATGGCGATTGGTACTAACGTCGTCGATAGGTTCAGCCATTGGGACCCCCGGAATAAGAGGGTGGCCCATGGTCTTGGTGTGATCATAGCTTCAGCTTTGGTGATACCAACTATGTTTATTGCGCTCCGGATATTGATACATGCAGGCTATTCCTCATATATAGTTCTTCCATTTTTTCTTTTAGTTATTCCAGTAATCTTCCTTCATGAATTAATCCATGCCGCTTTCCAGTGGTTGTTTGGCAAACAAAGACCGCAGCTTGGCTTTAAATTCCCATTCGCATTCTCAAAATTACGTCCAAATGTCTCAATCTCAAGAAACCAAGGAATAGTGAGTGCTTTATCTCCGTTCCTATTGATAACATCCATACTTATATTAACAGCACTCTTCGTAAACCCTTTATCTAAAGTAGCCCTCATAATAGTGGTCTACCTGCATACCCCAACCTGCAGTGGCGATTTTCATTTTACTTCTTGGCTACTACGACGCCCTTCTAATACGAGATTGCGTGTTGAAGATATGAATACTGTTGTGTTCTATAAACAGAACACACGTTTTAATCAAAATCCGCGGCCCTCCCGGGGCCTATAAGACAATGGGAATTTGAACGTAAAGGAAGTATCGGAGAATAACAAGGGGAAACGCAATCGGGGAATTAATCATGAGGGAGATATCACCGAGGCCGATCTCGGGTAGGCTATCACCGAGGTACTCAGTGGCTTACGTATCAAGTTCGATGGTGAGCTCGGTACATCGAGGATATCGCTAGGAACTAAACCTCAGGGTGGTCCAGAACGAATCTTCGCATCCGTAAAATCTCTTATGACCTCTGAGTTCGTCAGCGCATACTTGGATAGCCGGAAGGGCTGTATTCGAAGAGATCGTTTTTCAGCTACAAACATACGCTGGGGACTTTCGCAAAGTACTGCCCTGTATTACCGACCGATCTTGAAGACTAACTCCTATTTTATTATCAACTCAATTGGAAAGCGTGGAATGTTGAATCTGTGATAAAGTAGATTGCACAAAAACTCATTTCGTGACCATGTTGATAAGTCTATTAGTATATAATCGAATCGGAGTATAATATGCCTTGTAAATTAGAGCCTTCTGGAGGACAAATCTAGACTATGACAGAGCAAAGTAGATTTACCAGATGGGTAAGGAAATATTCTCCCAGGCGTGGTTTGATATGTCATTTTTATATTCGAGAGAAAGCGAAGCCCTTTTACGGAAAGGTGGAGTTCGCTTACTTTAACTTGTTTTGTCCATCAAAAGATTGGGTGGTAGGGGGTACTAAGAATCATGGCATCTCGAGTGCGCGAGGCAAAAAGTCCCAAATTCCTTGTTTGAACTGTTTTGAAGTCAATGACAAATTCTGCGCGGTAATCAAAAAGTATGAAACTGATCGAAACGATCAATTTGAGATTGGCATAATCTTCAATAAAAGGAAGTTGAAGAGAGATTTCGCAGTTATCAATGTTTCAAAGAATCGGCCATACCCATTGCCTCCACCGAATAAGTGCCATCATTTTGATAATCCACGCTTCCGTATTGGCGCACTTCGTCCATTCCACTATTGCGACATAGTCCGTGTGGAGATTCCAGAGCATAACCAATTCCCTGCCATAGGTTCAATTCGATGGGACTCAATAATGGGAATTTTAGTGAAACCACAAAATCAACATGATATTGCTAAACTATTAGAATCGAAAGGCTTGGGAGAGGTGGGAATCTTCGCCGTGCTCTAATATTTGGCAGATGCTTATGGCCAACTAAATAGTATATTGTCAATCCCAAGGCACCTGAATGTGACAGAATTGCAAATTGTTCAATCGGTAATCAAAAGGCTGGGTAACCCAATTACAGGTACCCAGCCTAATTGATGAGCGCAATACTCTAATTTCCGCTTTAGCTCTTTCCTATTCTAAACATCTTAGTCCCACATGTTGGGCATACACCCTGAGTCGCCGGTTTGCCATTCTTCATAACTATGGACTTAGTATCCTTCATTTCCCTTTTGGCCCGGCACTTAATGCAGTATGCTTGCATCTGTTCACCTCCCTTTTTGGTATGAACGATAAACTAACCACCCTTGTGATGTCAATAGTCACTCTAGGGTACCAATGTGGCCATAGTCCTCCTCAACACCACCCCCCTCTCCTAAGTCGTAACTACATCCTTAATAATGACAGTAAGCATGATAACTTACCCGGTCGAGCTCATAGCCCCTAAGAATGAACCCTTTATACATTAGATTGATACTTTAGGTTCAAGACACTAGTTATTAATAAGCCTATAATAAACATAGAAGTGGAATTGATGTGGGGATTTGATACCAATGAGAGTGAGTACGATGCGAGATTTTGTGTGGGGATTCGGGAGATAAAGAAGTGGAATCTGAACCGAGCGATAAAGCAAAGACAAAAGAGCAGCTTATAAGAGAATTGGTGGAAATGCGCCAACGTATCGTTGAACTAGAAAGATCAGAAACCGAGCTAAAGCAGATTGAGAACGAGTTGCGCGAGAGTGAGAGACACTACCGTTTGCTAGCAGATAACGTGACTGACATCATCTGGACCATGGATATGAACCTGCGGTATACATACGTAAGCCCCTCTGTCACGCGTCTGAGTGGTTTCAGCGTTGAAGAGGCCCGGGGACAGACACTGCAAGAAGTCTTAACTCCTGCTTCCTTTGAAGCCGCAATTAAGGCTCTGGCAGAAGAAGAAGCTATAGAACGTATGGAAGAGAAAGACCTTACTAGATGGCGGATGCTTGAGTTGGAACTATATCGCAAGGACCGTTCTACTTTCTGGGCAGAAGTTACAGTAACCGCTCTGCGTGAACAGGATAGTCAGATTGTTGGATTCATTGGGGTTGCGCGTGATATCACTGAGCGCAAGATGATGCAAGAAAGAATAAGAGAGCTTTATGAGGTAGAAAAACAGCAACGCCGCGAATTGGAAGAGGAAGTGAAGGCCCGAACCCAATTTATCAATACATTGGCTCATGAGCTAAGAACACCGCTTACTCCCATCGTTGTCTGTGGTGAGATGCTACAGGATATTCTTTCATCAACCCCCGGTAGTACTCTGATAAGATTGGCCAATGATATCGTAAACAGTGCTAGGACAATGGCATCCCGCCTTCAAGAACTTCTGGATTTGGCGGCATTTTCCAGCGGGGCTGGTACTCTTCACCCTCAGCTACTTGATGTCAAGTCTATCCTTGAACACGCAGCTTCAGAAACTCAATTCGTAGCTGATAGCAAAGAACAACGCTTGATTTTGGACTTACCACAGACATTGTCCCCCATTGGCGTAGACCGCTCTCGGATAGAACAGGTATTGATTCACCTTTTATTAAATGCTAGTGAATTCAGTCCCAGGGATAGTGAAATCATAATGAGAGCTAGAGTCATGGAGAATGAACTTGTCGTAGAAGTTGAGAACAAGGGTATGGGCTTCTCGCTACAGGAACAAGCGATGCTTTTCAGGCCTTACCATCGAGTCGAACAGGATCGACAAGCTCTTCCTGGACTGGGTCTCGGACTAGCCCTTTCAAAGCAGATTGTCGAAGCCCACGGAGGCAGAATGTGGCTTACTAGCCAATTGGGTAAAGGGAGCACATTCTGCTTCTCGCTACCTTGCAAGAGTAAAGAATCGAGACGGTAGAATCGAGGGAATTTGGCACAAAGAATCACAGTGCATGGGAAGAGGATTATGCTAGGGAGTAACAGAGATCCAGCTAGTCAGATTAAACATGACCAAATGGTATTGAAAATAATACGGGAGTATGAAGGGAAAAACTACAAGGTATATGCGAATATCGAGGAGTATCGGAAACCATCAATAATAGGAGGTTACAGGCCTGACGTGCTGGCAGTCAAACATGGATACCGGACTATAGTGGAAGTAGAGACTTTGGATTCTCTGAACACCGATGAAGCTGCCGCAAGAGATAGTGCATTCCGACGAGCATGCAGACGAAGCCCCAAGACAGACTATAAAAGAGCTATTACCAGGTGATCAAGGAGCAGAGGCATGAAAAACCCTAGTGCTGACATAAACAGAATCCTAGTAGTTGAAGATGAACCATCAATTAGCGATCTTTGTCAGAGAGTCCTTGTTAGTGAAGGATTTGAAGTAGATATTACTGTCAATGGAAGTGTAGCTCAGGATATGTTAAGGGAGAAGCAATATGACCTTTGCCTGATTGATATCAGGACACCAGTAATGAACGGCAAGGAGCTCTATCAATGGCTGAAAGAGAAACATCCACAACTGGCAAGTAGGGTAATATTCACTACCGGAGACGTGATGAGTAGAGATACTCAGGGTTTTCTGGAGCAAGCTGTCAGGCCATTCTTGCCCAAACCGTTTACCCCCGATGAGCTGAAAACTATAGTGAGAGAGACCCTGAGACAGATGGAAAAGTAAGCTGAGTACTATGAAAAGTGACAATTGCTCTGTTTTGTTGCCTCATTGAACAAAAGTCCATTTTGTTTACTACCCAACAATCGTTCCTTTTTATCCCAAATGTAACAGAAGTCCGTAATGTCACATTCTGGCTTTTTGTTACTTCACTGAGAGCATGTATTGACAAACTCTCACCAGAGGACTAAACTCAAGTCCCAACATGTGAAACTGCCTCAAAATAACAATATTGGTTTAGGTATATGGTGATGAAAGAAGGCACTGGAACCGCTAGGTAATATGGCGGTGGCTGGTGCCTTTTTGTGATTGAAACTTTGTAAAGGAGGGAACAGATGTCATATCAATTTAGGAACCTGGTATTTGAGGGTGGTGGAGTAAAAGGAATCGCTTACATTGGCGCAATGCAGGTGTTGGAAGAGAAGGGTATTCTACCAGATATTCAGAGAGTAGGGGGAACCTCGGCAGGTGCTATAAATGCTACACTAGTGGCACTTGGCTTCACCAACACGGAACAGAGAAGAATTCTGCACAAGCTGGACTTCAATAACTTCATGGACAGTAGCTGGGGGGTGTTTCGTGATATAGTTAGGCTTCTTAAGAAGTTTGGCTGGCACAAAGGTGATTTCTTTCGAGATTGGATCGGTCAGCACATCAAGGAGAAACTGGGTAATTCTAACGCCACCTTTCAGGATCTAGAGACGGCAGAAAAACCAAGACTTTATGTGTATGGAACAAACCTAAGCACACATTTCGGGGAGGTTTTTTCCTTCGAGCATACCCCAACAATGCGTATCGTAGATGCTGTACGGATATCCATGTCTATTCCGCTTTTCTTTGCGGCGGTTAGAAATGCCCGATACGATATTTTTGTTGACGGGGGAGTCCTAAACAACTACCCAATAAAGCTGTTTGACCGCCAGAAATACATCAGCCCCCAGAATCAGGCAAAGATGGCATTTAAACGGGAGTATTATGAAAAAGAAAACAAGCAATTTTTATTAAAGCATCCCAATAGCAGTCCCTATTTATATAATAAAGAGACACTCGGTTTACGTCTAGACTCCAAACAAGAAATAGGTGTCTTCCGGTATGGCTCTGAACTACAGCATCAGAAGATAGCTGGCTTCGGTGATTACGTAAAGTCGTTAGTATCAACAATCCTGGAAAGCCAGGGGAATACCCATCTCCACAGCGACGATTGGCACCGAACAATCTACATAGATACACTTGGCGTAGGCACTACTGATTTCGATATACCTAGCAACATGAAGAAAGACCTCGAAGACTCAGGTAGAGCAGGAGCCGAGCTATATTTCGACTGGTTTGATAACTGGTCTGCTAAAAAGAAGGTGAAGCCATTCAACCTCCCATAATCTTAATTGACCTATCATGGATTGTTTTTTCGTACGAGAGGTTTGTCGCGGAGAGCTATGTGGATGACAGCACACCGTTGAGGGCGCTGGTCGATAGACCTTGTCTAGAGACCAATTACAGGGGAGGAAAGTACCGTGAAAAGAGTCGAAGCTGCACGGAAGCTGATTGGACAGGTACAGGAACAAGCTAAAAGATATTGGTTGCATATAGCCTACTCCTTAGCAGTATCCGCTATCGTTTGGGCGATCGGCATTGGAATCTTGGTTCCGTATGCCAAGACTTGGGCACAAGAAGCGGGAGTGGGCGAATGGGAAATCACAGTCACCATGTTAATCATCCTGATCGTCATAACCGTTCTGTCTAACCTGCCGCTGTTGATCTTCCTTGCCTTTGATGGATTTCGGAAGAAAAGTGTCCTGAATCAAGCTAAGTCCGAACTGCGTCACTATCATATGGGATACCTTGTGCGAGAGATGGCATCTCGATTCAATGCCGCACACGCGCTTCAGAACTATAAAGTGCCGATACCAATCGCGACTCTGGCAATGACAGTAGGCTGGGGCCTCTTTTTCTTCTCTGAAGGGGCAGAAGTTGTGCCTCAATTGTCCACAGGTAGAATCTCCATTCTGTTCTTTCGTCTAGCATACGCTGATCCTGTCGTGCTCGGGTTTCTAGGGGCTTTCTTTTTCTCTCTCCAGATGATGCTCCGGCGCTTCTTCACTGGTGACATCAGGCCGTCGGTTTTCATGCATATCGGTGTACGTACATGGCTTGTCATTGTGCTAACAATAGCGCTGGGTGCAATCTGGACCTGGCCTGGCAGAGTAGATGGTGCCTTGGCTCCCCGCTGGTTGCTCGCCGTGTCTTTTGTAGGCGGTGTGTTCCCCAATGTTCTGTTTGACTTCATAAGAAGAGCTGCCGCGCCGCTAGGTCAGAAAGCGCACATGTTGTCGATCACTGGATCACTAGACAGAATACGCGGACTGAACGTTTGGCGCCAAGCTAGACTAGCTGAAGAAGGTATCGACAGCTTGGAGAGTCTGGCAACAAGCGATGTAGTTGGCCTGATAGCCAACACTCGACTGGGCACCATGTGTCTCCTTCATTGGGTTGACCAAGCATTGCTGGCCGTTCATGGCGGTGAAAGCAACTTAGAGAGGTTTTTTCAGGCGGGCATATGCACTGCCACCGCGTTTGAGTGTGTCTACGCAGGGCAGTTGAAGGAAAATGAAAGGGAGGAGTTGGAAAAAGATCGGGGAGAGGGTAAGTTGCGGACATACATGGGCCGAAGGGGTCTAACCTCTGTTCCTGAGGCTCCATCTGGATTGGCTGAATCCCTGGGCAATGAGGATGGGTGGGCAGAGCGCCTTCGCAACATAGTGATTGCGATTTGCGATGATGTGAACTATCAGCGACTGTGGGCTATACGTCATGGAAGTATGAAGAACTCCAAGCCGGACAACGATTCCGTCACCGTCGCAGGCATGTGATGGATATGATGGTGCCCTTTTTACTTAGAGGGAAAAGCGTAGGAGGTGGAAATGAAACATACAGTCTTGTCAATTCTCGTCATGGTCATTCTGTTACTTGGTGCCTGTGGGAAACCTGAAAAGCCTGTTACCTACACTCTTAGTGCAGCCGTCAGCCCTTCAGACGTAGGTTCTGTGTCTCCTTCGACCGGGGAGTACAAACGAGGCAAGAAGGTGAGAGTAACCGCCACCCCCAACAGTAATTATGACTTTGACCATTGGAGTGGTGATGCCTCCGGCTCCTCAGCTACTATCACCGTTACCATGGATTCGGACAAGAGCATCACAGCTCACTTCGTCAGTACAACTCCCCCAAATGGACCAGAGCTAAAGGTTCACTTCATAGATGTTGGGCAGGGAGACGCAATACTGATTGATTTGGGGGAGACCGAGATCCTGATTGATGGTGGGGGCAAATCGCCCGGTGTAACTGCATATCTGAGCAACTATGTGGATGGGCAACTGGAGGTGATGGTGGCTACCCATCCGCATGCAGATCACATAGGCGGTCTTATCGCTGTCTTGGAGGCTTTCGAGGTTCAGGAGATCTGGCATAATGGTGACTCGAGTATTTCCCAGACTTATGCTCAGTTCCAGGCTGCTATTGATGCAGAAGGAGCTCAAGTCAACGTTGCAATCCGAGGGGACCAGGTGATCGCTGGAGAGCTAATCCTTGCTGTCCTTAGCCCTGCAACACTGACTGGAAGCACGAATGAGGATTCTATTGTTCTGAGCCTCAGCTATGGGGAGGTCGATTTCCTGTTCACTGGGGATGCAGGACAAGAAGCCGAGGAAAGTATGCTTGGGGCAGGTCTCGTTCCGAGCGTAGAGGTCCTTAAAGTGGGACACCATGGCTCAAGAACTGCATCTTCCCAATCCTTCCTGGCAGTAGCAATGCCAGAAGTCGCTGTTTACATGGCTAAGGAAGGTAACACATATGGTCATCCCCACGAGGAGACTATCGCTGCCCTAGCCTTGATTGAGGCCGAGATTTACGGTACTGAGGTTTACGGTACAATAATCCTAACAACAGCTGGCGCGGAATATGGCATAGAGACAGAATAGCCGAATCTGAGCTCCAATATGTAAAGTAATCTCAAAAATCTCCTCGCTCTATTTGGAGGTGAATCGCCATGGGTCTCTGGGGTGAAATCAAGAAAGCAGCTAAGAAAGTTAAGAAAGCTGCCAAGGCTGTAGAAGATTTCGTGAATGATGTAGGCGATACGATTGGAGATGCTGTAGAATCAGTCGGTGACGCGATCAATGATGGTTTGAATTCGGTGGGAGACAAACTTAGAATTAAACCATTTACTAGCTGGTTGGGAGGGATAATTAAAGGAGCTTTTGCGGTTGTAGGAGGGGTAATCAAAGGAGTATTTGGAATAATTGGAGGAGGAATTGGGGGGGTAATAAAAATACTTGGGGGGATATTTACATTGGGGGGGAATTTGATTCTTGAGGGATTATGGGATATCTTCTCCCCGATGATCGGCACGTTGATCGTAGTTGGAGGGAAAGGCATCGCATTGGTTCAGTCAATTTTTTACGCACAAGGATTCGAACGACCACTAACAGATGAGGAAAAAGCGCAACTCAAGCGAGTTCTTGAGGATTCATTGAACTATTATGTCATAAGAATCATAGAGGGGCATGCTGGGGTGTTCGGTATTAATGATAGACCATTTGTACTTGGCAATACCATCTATATGAAGAGTGATTCATTTAGCATTGACCTGTTAGTCCACGAAACTACGCATGTATGGCAATATCAACAAACTGGTGATAGATATGCAAGTGATGCAATAGCAGCTCAATTGTTTGTAGCAGATGAGTACAACTGGGAAAGGGAAATCAATGTGAGGGGAAAGGATGATTGGTCTGATTTCAACAATGAAGCTCAAGCTGAGTTCTTTCAAGACCTCTGGAACAAAGGTGAACTGCGAGATGGTGTTGGAACCACACTGCATTCAGGGGATGGTTACTTTTATGATGCGGACGGGAAAGAAAATCTTGGATATTTTGAAGTAGACGGAAAAGACTATACAAGCATAGCAACAAGAGCCGTTAAAACAGTACGAAATGAATGGTTCTAGAAGGTTTTGGATTGGTCTAATCTGACTGGAGAAGTAGTGTGATCGCCGGGAGCAGGTAATAGTCTTATTGCCTTTTTCAAGATAGTGTAGAAGAAGCAAAGTCAGGGAGGTGTAGTCCAACCAGTTCATACCGACCTGCTAAACTAATACGGCCTCAGCCTCGTATCCCTTGGTGTTATATGGGAACATTTCCCTCGTGTACTTATCCTGTGGCTCAAAATTATACCAGCCATCAGTGGTCATGATAGTATTGTAGGCATGCGGGCCGGGCTTTCTGCCGATAGTAAAAGCATTGGCGTTATGCCCGAACTCAATCTCGAACTGGCCCTTCAGCCAAAGAGCGAAGCCATCGCAATCAAACCTACCCGTCCTGTAACCCGGCACTTTCGTCGTGTCATAGATATAGTAGATGATAGCCGCCGTCCACGCCGGTGTTGTGTACCAGTAAGTGGCATCAAGATTCTTCAGTATATCTGCCTCCCCCGAGTTCATTATATGCAGTTCCTGTTCCTCCAGCCAGCGCTTGACCTCGTGGCAGGGCATTGTGTGCCAGGCATCATCCGGAATTTCTGGCTTGGGTATAACCACGGTCTCGTCATGTGTATGCGGGCAAAATAGATTGCCCAACCAGTGCCAATTACTCATTCTTCTTCACCTCCAGAACGATAAAGATTGATAATAGGATACGCTATATTATCGTCTCAGTTAACTTGATGATACAAGATTGGTAACCCGATAGAGAATGTCACGTGCTCCACTTGCGCCGCCGAATTTAATCCCCTCACGATTCTCAGCCTGACACTTCGGACACTTCATGAGAAATCTACCTCATGCTGACTACGCCCCAAAAGTCTACGACTATCGTCTTCGAATGTCAAGTCGTGTTGAGAATGGATTAAACAAAATAGCGAATTGTGCAACGCCCAGAGATCATCCACCCCAAATTTTCTCGATCTTATCGATCCGAAACCTAGCACAATGAACTGGGAGAGAATCATGGCATATGCTATAATTCCTCTATGCCGAAGTTAAGCGGACAAGCCTAGAGTTCGCCCAATTTATTACCGCCCGATTCAGTTGATTAAATCTGAAAAACCAAAACAAAATCGATAGGAGAAGAATAGCATGCCAGACGGTTGCAATCTGTTTGAAACAAAAGCTGATCACAAGCAAATTGTGAAATCGCTTCGAGAGGGATTCCCGGCTGACGTTTCAGAAGAGGTTATGCGGGATAAAAAACCGATGATGATTGCCGTAGCATCTGGTAGGATGCAAGAAATCTTACGAGACCCTAGTAAGTTTGGCCATAAGGCTCTCATGGAATATATCCGTACACAAGTAGCAGGTGGGGAGGTGATTCCAGAGAGTTACGCGCGTCAATTGCCAAGTGCAATAGCCACGGTGATAAAGCAAGCCCCAGATGCTATGGGGCTTTTCTTATCTGCGCCAAGACACTATGGGAGAGGCGCCACCGGATTGTTTAGCAATCTTCGTCATACCACTAGAGGAGATGCCTTTGCTTATGAGTTCCTCGCTACAGCAGTCCTCATAGACAAAGGATTTCACACGAAGGACACGCTCGGAGGTTTACAGATATATCCGACGGACCGATTGGATTTTGGCATCAAATTGCAGGCGTCTTACAAGGATGCCCTCGCAAAGGATCTAGATCAGCCACGGAGAGGCACAGTGGAAGCAGACTTATTTATAAACCGTAATCGAGGTCCACTTGAGCCAGACAAAATCATTGGGGTCGATTTTAAGCATTCCCGTGGAAGCACTTATGATAATTACGATATGCAACAGGTCAAGGGGATTCAGGTAGCATTGCAAACTGGGGAAATTCACGAATTCTGTTTTGTTTCAAATGTCAAGTTCTCAGAAGGATTCAAGGATAAAATCCAGGCGACAAATGAAGAATTGCGCGCGCATGAGAAGGATGTGCAGTCTGAATTTGACTCTCGATATTTTACTCCAGAAGAGCGGAAGGATTCAAATGCTCCACAGATCAAGATTTTTGAAGATGTAAGATACAGGGGTACGTGAGATGGATAGTCAAGATGATCAAACTCAGCTTCTTGAAGCACTTCTTGGCGTTTCGTTACCTATATCATACGTAAGATTTCTTTCGGAGCGTGGTTCGAACCTTGTGAACGGGTTACCAGTCCTCGGTTTCCCTCTTAGTCTTGAGTTATCATCAGTGTGGGGTGCAACTGAACTAGTCAGAGCTGCAAGGCCAGATCTACCTCAATCCCTTGTCGCCATTCGCTTGCTTGATACTCGAGCGCTTTGCCTAGATCTTCGTCAACAGCCTCAAGACGATGCGCCACTAATAGAGGTCAATCTGGGTAAGCAAGACATCCTACCTGTGTGTGTCCACGGCTCCTTTGAAAGATATCTTGAGGAAGGAGATAGAACTCAGAGGCGTATTGAAAGGACGCTTCAACAACTTGAAAAGCGTCGTGTGCAGAGCTACGAGCAGGCAGGCTATGAGCATGCAGGGAAGGGAAAACTTCCAAGACCACATCACTGGCGGACGCTTCGAAGCTGTGTGCACGATCAAGTAATTGGACTCACCGCAGTTCGGTACAAACCCGAATTAAACGGGCTTTTGATTGATGTATTCATCGCGACCGATCACCCAAGTTATGAAGAGGGTCATGGGATTCGTGCTTTGACCATGCTAATTCTATCAGATGCATACCGTAGTGGCGGTTCAATGAGGCTTACCTTTACTCCAAACGTTAATGGCGGAAGGGTCCCAGACGAATTTGTGGATTTGGCCACACAGTATGGTATTTCACTAGAGCAAGCAGCAGAAGGAGAGGTGACGCATGAGGAGGCGACCAACCTTTTTGCACTATTGATTGGTCTCCCGTCTGAGGTTCAAGAACTCGTTCGCAATCGCCAAGAGGCTGGTACTCTTACTCTTGAGGGGCTCTCGTACATTATTGCCTCAGGCATCTGGACAATTGAAGAGGCGACTTGGATACTCACAAATGCACCTCGTCCCGAAGGAATTCTCCTCGGAACTGACCTCCCTGAAGGTCGCTTACTATATCTCGAGTCGTTGAGTTACGGTCGGGCAGCCCTGGCGATAACTCGTTTACAGCAACGAATCTTAGTATGGTTGCGAGAAGAGGTTTCACCGGAGCAGCAAGAGGGTATATATTGTCTTGTGGAGCCCAAAGACAATTTCTGTATCTTGCGAAGCAATCGGGATTTCCATCTCCCTTGGTTGATAGACGATTCTACGGTGGTTGTCAAGCCATCACAATCACTTATTGTTCTTCCACGCCCACGCTCGTTGATAAGTGATGACAAAGCTCAACTTGAAGCTGATATTAAGCTTCTGCAAGATAAGGGCACAGAGAGAGATGTAGAAGCCCTCCTAGCGAGCGCTGAGCTTAAAGACTCTAACGGTATCCAGAAAACTCTAGAAGCAACTCTCCAAGGTCGAGGAATATATTTACTTTTTCTGCCTTTGACTTGTGGTGAACTGGACGAAGAGGTCGATAAACGGATGGCACAAGCCCGGGTGGTGCGCAAATGAAACTTCTTGTAGTTACAATTCCAGAAAAACAGTGGAAGAGCCTTGACCTTGCGTCGACAGTAAAGGATGCCATAGACGCAGGACGTCGAATCAAGAAAAAGATAGATATCAAGCGCGAGAGAAAAAGATTCAGTGTGGCCTGCACCCGCATAGAGGCAATTGCTGTACAGAACCCGAAAAATGAGAGGATCGAACTTGAGGGCGATGCTGCTGATAATCTTATGGAGGCTCTTAGGTTTGATGATAGCATTACTTATCCTTTTGTCCCACCTGCTGATATGCCAAAACTCCTTAAGCGTCTTAAAAGCGGTGCTCTAGCATCTCTAAAGAGCATACACGGTGGAATAGTTGTTCTCCTCTTGTCGTATGAGGATTCGTCATACAGCCATCCAGTTATCAAGACTGTTCCGACACCTGCAAAGCCATCTATTAAACCTCAGATTTCATTACCTGAGCTTGATACAAAGAGAAAGTATCTTAGTAACTGGCGACTTGTGGAGATAGCCCATCAACAAGTACGAGAAGCTCTCGTTTCAAATCACCCCTTGAATGCTTCTTACCTTCCACACGAAGTGTTCACTGAGGTTGTTGGATACTATCTGTACCGCAGGAATGAATCTATTTCATTTTGGCAACGCCTCATGAGGTGGCTGGGGCAGTGGCATCCTGCTCCACCGGCGATGCTTCGAATTGCCTATAGTGACGGGAGTGAAGGGAAACCTTTCCCTATGCTTTGTCTTTCAGAGAGACAAAGACCGACCAGACTCCCAATTATGAAGGCTGGCTTGATGTCCATGCGCCATTCTGAAAGTCTCGATCCCTTGGTCGATGTCTATTTGTTGCGCAACAAAGAAATCGATGGTAGAGATGCTTTCGCCGAGCAGGATGGCATAGCCTATGATAAGGTACTTCGGTTCTTGTCAGATGTGCTCAGTTTAAGGGGGGAAGTCGAGCTACATCTTTATCATACAGGACTTGAACCAGCCGTAGTTGGAACCTACCGTGCAGTAGTAGAAATGCTTCATAAGCATCGGGGTCAGTTGGTAGTTGTGCCTGTATTCATCCGGGAGGATGGCTATCAAGAGGCAGAGGCTTGGTTCTAAGGTGAAGAGATATGGTTAAGGAATGGAAGCAAGTTTGTAAGGATTGCGGCAAAGAATTCGGCTATTCTGATATCTCATATCAAGCAGACATTGCACATGGCTACAGTCGCTCTGAACGATGCCCTGAGCATCGAAAATTTCACAATAGAGAAATCAGCAGAGTTGGGTGTTCACATTTTCAGCTAAAGCCTAGAACTGAACCATATCCAATACTAGGTTTGCCATACCTTGGTCACATTGGTCACGGCTTGCGAGTTCTAGGGAGTATCGAGCGCCAAGCAGACACCAAAGGAATGGATTTTGGCATCACTGATGAAGACATACGAAATCTCTACGAAGCCCTTAATAGTCACCAAGTTGTTGTAGTTGTAGGTCCAACCGGGTCTGGTAAATCCACCTACTTACCATTTCGACTAATTGAGCCACTAAAGCTTCCACGTGATTTCTTTACGCGACATGGCCCTATCATTGTTACCCAGCCCCGAATTCAAG
>JAUWYE010000152.1 GCA_030615965.1 Dehalococcoidia bacterium
CTCAGCGAATTAAAGATATGCCCAGAGTTGACGATTTAGTGCAGGAGATTATGAGGGAAGCAGAAACTACCCTCAGGGAAGTCCCGAAAAGGATTCTGGTGTAAGGTTTAAGCCAGATTCTGGGGTTTGTCTAGATGTGAAACTCGACTATGTCGCCATCTTGAAGGACATGCCCCTTGCTAATCCTCTGCCCGTCATACTTTCCTGAGCCCCAAACGACAGCATACTTCAAATTCTGGTAAAAGTCCTTATGGAGGCTCTCAGCAGCTTCTTCTAGTGTGCTGCCCTTCTCCAGTATCATAGGGTCGGTCAGGTCGGCCTTGCTGCCGGGGGTCTTGGTATAAACGCGGATGATATTCAGGGCTTGATAAACTGCTCTTTTGAACTCCTCCAGGCCGCCACCTTCCCTCGCTGAAATGGAAACCAGGGGAAACAGCTTAGCATATTGCGAACGCAAGCGCTCCCAATTCTCGTTGGAACCTGCCAGTTCATTCTTGTTCCCCACGATTAACATTTTCCGGGGGTAACTTCCCGGAGTTATTTGTGTACCACCATCTGTTAAGGGCTCTATTCTTGCTTCTCTTAGCCCTTGAAGAGCTGCCTCTACCTGGCTTATTGGCTCCAGGGATAAATCTATTACAATGGCAATGAGGTCAGCGTTTCTAAGGGTATTTGCTAGTAGTACTCTCACTTCTTTGTGCCCGATGGGCGGCGTATCCACCAGTTGTATCTGGGTATCTTCAAACTTCATCATACCCGGAATAGGGGTTTTGGTAGTGAAGGGATATTCGGCTATTTCCGGAATAGCCTCGGTTACCGTCGCTAATAGCTGTGATTTCCCGGCATTGGCTGGCCCGACTAACATTACCTGTCCGGCGCCCTCCCTGCTAATATAGAAGCCTGTTCTCCTGGCTGTGGCGTACTTTCTTTCTGCCTCCTGGGAAAACCTGGCAATCTTCCGCCTTAGCGCGGCATGAAGCTTATCGGTGCCTTTATGCCTGGGCATAATGGCAAGCATTGCTTGCAGGGCGGCAATTTTTTCCTCTGGCTCCCTGGCTGACCTGTATCTCTTCTCAGCCTCAAAATACTGTGGCGGTAAATTCGCTGGCATATAACTAATTTTAACATTATGCCCCTTTTACTAAAACATCTAGTGCTCTTTCCCTTCCGCTTGCCAATGCGAAGGATGATATACTATGAGCTAACATTTTAGAAAAACTAGGATATTACTACAAAGGAGGGCAAAAATGTGGGATGCTTCGAAGTGTGACCTGTGCGGTGACTGCCTGGTGAACTGCAGGTATGCCGGTTATGATAGGGATAGGGCAATTGCTGAGATTACGCTGCTCATGGAGGGCAAAGACGCCGAAATATTGAGCAGGTGTACTACCTGCATGGCTTGTAGTGGTTACTGCCCTACCGGAGCTGACCCTTCTAACCTTATCTTCAAGATGCAGGAGAAAATAGGCACCTGTCCCATAGTAGTAGTTGGCAAACCAGCACGTGAGGCATTAGTCCGGGCATTCGAAGGGAGAGAAGACCCCGAGCAGTTGATACCGGGCGACCCCGAAAAGCCTGTCTTGTCGTGCGACTCCTTTCAGTTTAACCAGTTCCCCGAGGGCACATTTGACAGCCAGCTATTCACGGGTATGACCATAGTGAGAGGCGGTGAGTATGGGTCTCCTGTAGGCTACGTGCATATGGGTGGGGAGAGCTTCGTCGAAAAGTACGGTCAGCGAGTCCTTGACAAGCTGGCAAGCCTGGGCAAAGACATCGTGTACATTCACAATGAGGGCTTTGTCCTCGCGCACATAAAGGCCAAGGAGTATGGTTTCAAAGTTCCCTTCAAGTACATGCACCTCTTCGAATATCTGCGCAACTATCTGAGGGCTCACAGAAATAACATCACCAAACTGGGCAAGAAGGTTGCCTACCAGGCTAACTGCGCTACCAGATGGATCCCTGAGTATGATGCCTTTCTGGATGAGGTCTTTGAGCTTATCGGCGTGGAACGGCCCAACAGAAAATACGAGCGGTTGAACGCCGTCTGCTGCACCGCCCCCCTTATCTACACTAACCGGGAGCTTGCCGTTGACATCCAAAAGAAAAACTTCGAGGATGCCATTGCGTGCGGTGCCGATGCCATTATAACTTCCTGTCCTATATGTTACGGAGTGTTCAGGCGACCCAGCTTGCAGTTTAATCTGCCCAACATATTTATCACTGACCTGTGCCGCATTGCCCTCGGTGAAAAGCCCTGGCCAGAAGGCTCCCGGTAGCGAAGCTGCAATCTAGCTTCATGTGCAAACTGGTATACCCCAAACGTCACCAACAAGATACCTCCTTTATAGGTAACAGGTAATAGTTTAGTTTTCCCAAAATCTTAGTGCATACCACCCCCGCACTTCATGAAAACCAAGGTGGGAATGATGCTAAGGCGCGTGACTATTGTCCTGAAATGTTAGCAGAAAAAAGAATAAGCAGAGAGTAGGCCGTACAGGATAAAAGTTAGAACTAAAACCTTCTCACAGATATTTCATTTCTTCTAGCATTGTCTGCTCTTGGCCATTTGAAAAGAGTAATTAGATAGCTATCTTTATTTGAAAGTAGATAGAGAGCGTGCTCTCCTGATGACGCTATACTTCGCGATTCCCATTTATTTTTGTTATCCTTGGGCACAACGCGTTTCTCATTCACCCTTACAATTCCATTCTCTCTCCATATTTTAGGCTTTCGTGGGCATCAATAGCAGAAGCCCAATCCTTGACGGTGTAATATTTTGCGGTAGGAATCCCCAAGAAGGTAATGAAGTCCTATATTTTAAAGTTAGACGTAGTGATATTGATTTGAGTATAATACGGGATTAAGAGGGATACCATGCCGCCAAGAAAAAATATGTTCGAACATAAGTATGCTGATGTCAATAACATACGCCTCCATTATGTAACGGCGGGCAAGGGGAAATTGATAATGTTTCTCCACGGTTTTCCTGAGTTCTGGTACGAGTGGAAGAACCAACTTGCCGAGTTCGGACGAGATTATCAGGCAGTGGCTCCGGATATGCGCGGCTATAATCTGTCATCAAAACCTACCGATGTAGAACAATATCGAATTAAATATCTGATTGAAGACGTACGTGCTCTTGCCGAGTACCTTGGCTACAAGAGGTTCTTTCTGGTGGCTCATGATTGGGGTGGTGGGGTAGCCTGGCCGTTCGCAATGCGTCATCCTGAATATCTGGAGAAGCTCATAATAATAAATGCCGTACATCCTGTTACCTTTATGCGCGAGCTCCGCGATAATCTGGAGCAGCGGAAAGCCAGCCAGTATATTCTCGTACATCGTACCCCTAAGGCTGAAGAGATACTGTCTAGAAACAACTATGCTTTGCTTGCTAGTAACCTGCTGGAGGATGGGCTAAAACAGGGCTACTTCACGGAAGAAGA
>JAUWYE010000059.1 GCA_030615965.1 Dehalococcoidia bacterium
GAAACCTCGCTTACGAGCCGATTAAGTTCTGAACTAATCCAATTATCCAGCTCCGTGAAAGCTTTTGGCTGATCGCTGTCAGCCGTCAAGGGCTGAGGAACAAAGTAATCGATATTGGCATAAAGAGTAAAAAAGGAATACGTATTCCACAAAGTAAGGAAAAATTTACGTATCGTCTCTTCAAGCATCTTAGTGGAGAAACGATGGTTATCTTCTCCTGTAGTAGAAACCAGCATATACCACCTTAGAGCATCTGCACCATAGTTATTAATCACGGCCCAGGGATCAATTACATTGCCCTTGGACTTACTCATTTTCTCCCCTTGGGCATCGACAACATGCCCTAAGCAGATGACATTCTTAAAGCAGGGACGATTGAAAAGCAGAGTAGATATGGCATGTAAGCTATAGAACCAGCCCCTGGTCTGGTCCACAGCCTCGCAAATAAAATCTGCGGGAAAATTCTGCTTAAACTTATCTTCATTCTCGAAGGGATAATGCCACTGAGCTACCGGCATAGCTCCAGAATCAAACCAACAATCAATTACCTCGGGAACACGCTGCATCCTGCCATCACATTTAGGACAGGCAAATGTTATTTCATCTACATAAGGGCGATGTAAATCCAAGGGCGTGGTCAAGCCACTGAGATTTGACTGTGCCCTTAATTCATCCACCCCACTGACACATTCACAATTGCCGCAGGAAGAACAGCGCCAAATATTGAGCGGAGTCCCCCAATATCTCTCCCGGGAAAAAGCCCAATCGACATTGTTCTCCAGCCAGTCGCCAAAACGGCCATGCTTAATATAATCAGGGTACCAGTTTATTTCGGCATTGCCATCGATAAGCCTCTCTTTTGCTGCAGTTGTCTTGATGTACCAGGTCTGCTTGGCATAGTAGAGTAGCGGTGCTTCACATCTCCAGCAGAAAGGGTAGGTATGGGTAATCCTCTCACTGCGAAAAAGCAATCCGCGAGACTTTAAATCATCAAGGATGTCTTTATCGGCATCTTTGACGAATTTGCCTGCAAAGGGATAGGTGCCGATAATATTGCCCTGCAAGTCTACAGGCTGGACAAAATCCAGGTAATAATCAGGATGCATAAAAACTTTAAAGTCGACCTCGCCAAAAGCAGGGGCGACATGCACTATGCCGGTTCCCTCTTCCATAGACACAAAATCGGCAGCAATTACTTTATAGGCTAACTTTTCTCCTTCCCCCAGCTTCTGTAATTTTAACTGCGGCGATCCTAATACCCGAGCTTCATTAATGAACTCTCTACGTCTCCGCTCTACATCAAACTGGTGAGGATTATAAAGTGGCTCGTATTTTACCCCAGTTATCGTCGCTAGGTCGCTTCCCTTTAACACTTCAACCACTTCATAATCGCCTAGCCCCTCCTTCTCGCGCAGGACATCAGCCAGAATGAGATACTCGTCGCCTACTTTTAGCAAAGCGTAATCAGCATCAAGAGCTACAGCTAAAGCAGTATTGCCCGGCAGAGTCCATGGCGTGGTCGTCCACGCGAGTAAATAAGTTGCTTTACCACGTGAGAGTTCATAGAGTCTCTTTTGCTTGGCAGTCTCAGATATTATTGGTGATGGTTCCACCCTAAACTTTATATAAACCGATGGATCTTCAGCGTCATCTCGGTAACCCAAAGCCACCTCGTGGGAACTGAGGGATGTGCCACATCTAGGGCAATGCGGCGTTACTTTGTAGCCTTGATAAATCAAGCCCCTGTCCCATAGCTTTTTTATTATCCACCAGCAGGATTCAATATAGCTATTGTCTAATGTTATATAAGGATGCTCCATATCTAACCAGCAGCCAAGGCGCTCAGTCATAGCCTCCCATTCTTTAATATATTTGAAAGCGCTTTGGCGACAATGGTCATTGAATCGAGCCACTCCATATTCCTCAATTTGAGCCTTACTGGTGAGGGCAAGAGAGCTTTCCACCTCCAACTCAACGGGTAAGCCGTGGGTATCCCACCCTGCCTTTCGTGGCACATGATAACCCTTCATCGTCTTGTACCGACAAACAACGTCCTTATATAGACGAGACAGCACATGATGAACTCCCGGGCTACCATTAGTTGTGGGTGGACCTTCATAAAAGGCATAATGTGGCCCCCCTTCTCTCATCTCGATGCTCTTATTAAAAATTCTCTGCTCTTTCCAGAAGCGGAGGATATCTTCTTCCAGTTGAATAAAGTTAACCTTGGTGTTTACTTCCCGGAACATGGCTAACCCTGTCTCAGTAAAATAACCACCTTCCTACTCTCACCCTCACCTATGCTATGAGTTGTTACATCGGGATTATCAGCCAGAGTTAAATGAACAATACGGCGTTCGTTAGCAGGCATTGGCTCCATAGTTATGGCACGGCGTCTTGATTTCACCTGCTCAGCTAGATATAGGGCCAATCTTTGCAAGGAATCACGACGGCGTTCTTTGTATCCGGTAACGTCAACTGTTAACGGCAGCCAGGCCTTTAACCGTCCAACTACTATGAGCTTGGTAATATATTCCAAGGAAGCTAGGGTCTGACCTCGCCGACCAATCAAGATACCCAAATCGTCACCCTTGATATCCAAAGCTAGAGGTATCTCATCGGATAGCACTTCAACCTTGCCTGTTACACCCAGCAATCCAAGCAACGTATCTAAAATTTCTGTGACCACCTTGACCGCATCCCCTTCGACAAGCTCAGGGCAGGCCTTTTCCGGCGGGATTACTGGAATCACCCTGATTAAAGCCTCTTTGCCCCCTACTCTTAGAATTCCCGACTTCCCCTCTCTAACAACCTCCACCTCAAATTGGTCCCGGCTCAGCCCTAGCTGTGCCTCTGCCTTCTCTATCGCCTGTTCTACTGTCGCAGCTACTATCTCAATCCCTTCCATAGTCCGATTTCCCTTTAGTAATTTACCACCGTCTCTACAATGCGAGTCTTTAGTCTCCTAAGTGAGTTTCGTCAAATTAACAGCATGTCCGATATACCATCTGAGCGCTAGCGAAGGGTCCCTGAATTCTTCGCAGAGTTTATCCTGAGCGGAGGTGAGATTCTTCGCCTTCGGCTCAGAATGACAAGAGGCGAAGGTCCCAAGATGACACCTCTTGTGAAAGCTATTAACGGGACTGCACATGCATTCATTCTTCTTTCACTGTGTTGACTGAAATGGAGAACGGAATTTAAGGTAACCCCAGCCACCAGTGAAGAAATATTGGGTTATAATGCCAATTATATTGGAAACTGCCCAATAGAGAGCCAAGCCACTGGGGAACATCAGGGTAAGGAAGCCAAACATGAGAGGCATCATCAGCAACATCATCCTGCTTGTGGACTGCTGCCCTGGGTCAACGGCTGGTGCTTGGGTCATCTTCTGCTGTACCCACATTGTGCCACCAACTATGATGGCTAAAATCCAATATGGGTCAGGTTGTCCTAAATCGAGCCATAAAAATTTACTGATCAACGGAATCGCTTGATTCACCATGTCCCAGGAGTAAAGACGATGAGCTAAACCAAGTAAGTTCTCGGGTGTGGTAGCTAGAGCTCTCATGATGGCTTGATAGAGAGCAATCCAGATAGGGAACTGAATCAACATGGGCCATAAGCAGCCCAGAGGGTTTATCCCGGCTTCCTTATAAAGCTTCGTCATTTCTTGCTGAAGCTTTTGCTTATTTTTACCATATTTCTTCTGCAATTCTTGAATCTTCGGCTGCATATCCTGCAAAGCTTTGCTGGAATTGAGTTGGCGCTTGGTAAGAGGCCAGGAGATTAAACGAACGATAATAGTAAGGGCAATGATTGCTAACCCAAATTCACCAGCTAAGATGTGGCTCAAGGCAATCAGCACATTAAGTACTGGGTTACCTATAATTAAATGCCATACTTCTATCATGGGGCGCGACCCTCACTCTTCAATAGTCAAGGGGACTTTCCAACTCACTCCCCCCCTATCAATATCCACAACATATATCCAGTTATCTTCACCTCGAATATAAACTAGACCTTCCTGAGCACAAAAAGAACTTCTAACATCAGCACCAATTGAGATAGCCTTCAACGGCACTGCCTCATCCTCAAGTTCGGCGCTGAGGTCAAAAATATATACAGTGCCTGATTCATTAGTTACTATTAGTAGATTATCCATCAAAACAGGCGAGGAAACTATAGGGTTTCCAGCATCAAATTCCCACAATTTTCCCCCTGTTTTTGCCTCAATAGCATAAACTTTGCCATCGAGGCAGCCAGCATAAACAATACCTTCATTGACTATAGGAGATGCCCAGAACCAATTACCGGCTGGTTTCTCCTCGGGAAATTTCCACATTGGCACATCACTACCTATTTTTATGGCATAAAGATAGCGGTCAAACGAACCCAAAAATATAGTATCTCCGTCAATCACTGGTGAAGAATCAAAGCCTGCCTCTGATTCAAAAAACCAGTCCAATAACTCGCCTGTTTCTAACGATAAAGCATAGATATGACCATCGAAAGTGCTGACATAGAGAGTATCACCCTGAATTACCGGGGAGGTCCATAGATTTCCATGTTTTTCGTCTAAGATCTTTGATTCCCAATTTAAATCACCAAATTCCTTATCCAGAGAATACACCCTGCCATTGGAGCTACTTACATATAAGGCATCCTCGCTCACTAATAAGTCAGCTACTATAGCATTGCTTTTTGCATTATCTATGGGACAATCCCACTCCCATTCACCATACCTTTGCTGAGGAAAGGTCAAATTCTGGCTTCTAGCCAGCTTGTTCAATGCCAGAACCTGGCCACTATAGATGCCAATGTAAACTATATCTCTATCTACAACCGGTGTACCATATATAGCAGTTGAAGCCGATGTCGAGCCACATGCTAAGCCGCTGGAGGGTGCGGTGACCGGGGCGATGGAATAAGACCATTCTAGATTTTCAGTTGATGAATTTATCGTCACCACCCTGCCATCCGCAGTGCCCACATAAATGATGCCTTCGTGAACTGCAGTTCCTGCCCATCCCTTCGCTAACCGAGCGCTACCTGAAATACAGGAAACCAGTGTCAAGGACAAAAGAGCAATTACAACGAGGAATAATATCTTTGGTTGCTTCATTCTATAACTAAGGTACTGGGTCGTAGCCACCTTCAGAGAAGGGATTACATCGACCTAGCCTCTTGGCTGCCAGCCAGCTACCTCGGGCAAACCCATGTCTTTTAATTGCCTCAAAAGCATAATGAGAGCATGAAGGCTGGAAACGACAAACATTAGGGATAACCTTCGACACTGTGTTCTGGTACAATTTAATTAACCCCAGAGCTAATTGAGTCATTCGTTGCTCTCCAACAATTGCGCCCGAGCTAAAAGCTTGGTTACTGCCCTCTCTAGCTGGTGATAGTCAGTATCGACTGCTACAGACCGAGCAATGAGGACAATGTCCCATCCCGACTTTAACGATTGCAGCTTCATTATTTCCCTGAGTAACCTCTTCAAGTGATTACGCTGCACCGCCTTACCTACTTTTTTGGTCACGGAAAAACCATATCGGCTTAGACTTAAACCATTGGGCATCGCCTTCATCACTAGCAAGCTATTTGCCCATACTTTGCCTTGTCGATAAACCAAGGTATATTGGGCCCTATTAGTTAAAAAACGAGGCTCCTTCACAGGATAGAGTTAAACTGGAGTCAGCCTATACCTCCCCTTAAGGCGCCTTGCTTTAAGCACTCGTCTTCCAGCTCGAGTGGCCATTCTAGCACGAAAACCTAAGCTGCGCCTCCGGGAAATTTTCTTCGGTTGATAAGTCCGCTTTGGCATTCTTCAAACTGTCGAACGGGATAGGCCTGTCGAACGGGATAGGCCTACGCCTCCTGTTTTCCAAATATGGCTTGGTGCGTAAGGTAACATAGCGAGATAACGAGCCCTCTTTATAGCGTGTGCTAAGCTTCTTTGATGTTTAGCACAGCTTCTGCTCCTCCGCCGCGACACAATCTTACCCTGACTGGAAATATAGCGAGATAACACAGAAACATCCTTATAGTCAATTTTCGTACGCCCCTTACAAAAGGGACAGACTGCTGGCCTGGTGATGAAGTTCCTCGTACCTCTTACTCTTCCAGTATTAGCCAAATCTTCTTCTCCTTTATTTTAGTCAAAGGGTAAATCCTCAGGCTCAAGCTCCCCTTCCTCGGCTAGGGAAACCGGAGCCGCTTTGTCGAGGAAAATTACTCGGTTTGCTGACACTTCAAGGCTAGTACGCATCTGTCCATCTTGCCCTTCCCAATTACGAGAGTGTAACCTCCCTTCAACATAAACTCGCCTCCCTTTGGACAAAAATTGATTGCAGCTTTCAGCTTGCTTGCCCCAAACGCTAACTCTAAACCATTCTGTTTCCTCTCTACTCTCTCCAGCAGAAGTAGTGTAACGACGACTGGTAGCCATACGAAAAGAGGTAACTGCCTTCCCATTGGGCGTGTATCTCATCTCTGGCTCAGAACCTAGATTGCCAATGAGCATTATTTTGTTTAAGCTTGCCATATTAATCTTCTACTTTTACCACAAGATATCGCAGAATGTCCCCCGAAGCACTAATTTCTCCTTCAAGTTCCTTAACCGATTTTGGCATTAACTTAAAGCGAGCTAGAACATAATCAGCCTCCATAAATTTCCTTATAGGGTAAGCCAGCTTTCTTCTCCCCCATTTTTTTATCTCTTCCACCGCCCCACCACGGCTATTAATGGACTGAGTCACCTTGTCTACAATTTTAGACACTCCCTCTTCATCAACTTCGGGACTAATTATAGCTACCAGCTCATAATCACGCATGTCTAGATTTTATACCACAGGGAATAAAATGGCAACAAGACCTATGTTTTAGCCACCTATTATATCTACCAGCTAGAATGTTAAATAAAGCCAGTGTTATAATTCCACCAATGAAAGTATCTGAGTTGGGAGAATTTGGCCTGATTAACCTCATACGCAGTAGCAGTGTTAGATACGAAAATTCTGGACGCACTCCCTGGCAAGAAGTTTTAGTGGGCATTGGTGATGACGCTGCTGCTTGGCAAATTGACAATCACATCCAGTTAGCTACTACAGATACTTTAGTCCAGGATATACACTTTGACCTAGGCGTCATTAGCTGGGAAGAATTGGGCTGGAAAGCACTGGCAGTGAATCTAAGCGATATAGCTGCTATGGGCGGTATTCCCGAGTACGCTTTGCTTTCTCTGGCACTGCCTGGCGAACTGGAGGTGGAAGACATCTCCAAATTTACTAACAGCATGATGCATCTGGCCAGGGAATTTGGAGTGGCTATAATTGGAGGTAATGTGACTGCCGCTCCCAATGTAGTTATCACTGTAACAATCATAGGCTGCTCCAAAGGCAAAGCGATGCTTAAGAGGTCAACAGCTTCTTCTGGTGAGCAAATAGCTGTCACCGGATACCTAGGATTATCGGCAGCCGGCCTGGAAATGTTCAAGGGGAAAACCATCTCAGATCCCGAAATAATCAATATCCTGAGACGAGCTCATCTTCAGCCCATGCCAAAAGTAAAAGAAGGGCAAATCTTAATCGAACAAAGAGTTAAAACCGCTATAGATATAAGCGATGGGCTTGTTGCTGACCTTGCCCATATATGTGAATCCAGCAAAGTCAACGCCAGGATACACATAGAACAGGTACCAGTGCATCCTGTAGTCAAAGCAAATTTCCCTAATCATCAGGAGCTGGCTTTATGTGGTGGGGAGGACTATGAGCTTCTTTTTACCGCTGATAGGGCCACTGTTGCCCGAGTTAAGCAAGCCCTAGACTGCCCGGTGACTGTAATCGGTGAGATAACAGAAGAAAAGTTACCAACACGAGTGACTGTAGTGGATAGCAAGGGAAATATCATCCCTTGCAAAAAAGGGGGCTGGGAACACCTTAAGAATGGAGTCCCTGAAGTTAAATTCGCATAGCCCGGAACAAACTCAGCTTTTGGGAAGCTACCTGGGGGAACTAGCTCAAAAAGCTGATATTTTCCTTCTCATAGGTGAGTTGGGAACGGGCAAAACTTGTCTTGTCCAAGGCATCGCTCGCGGGCTGGATGTAAAGGAATATGCCTTCAGCCCCTCTTTCGTCATCCTTAGAGAGTATCATGGCCGACTTCCCTTATACCACATTGATTTCTATCGCTTGGATCACATTGAGGAAATTGCTGACCTGGGGCTGGAGGAGTATTTTTACGGCGACGGAGTCTGTGTGGTTGAATGGGCAGAGAAGGGGCTGCAGGTAGTACCCCGGGATAATTTGCTTATCACCATACACTATATTCCTGCCTCCGAGACAGGACGGTCTATTTGCCTGAAATCTCAAGGCGAGCGATACTATGAACTAATAGAACAACTCAAAAAAAGAGGGGGAATTATGGCTCTGAGTACGAAATGCTAAACCTTTTAACTTTTGCTCTGTCACTTTGCATTTTTCTTTTCACTCTTTTCATTTCAGAGGGATTTGTCTGGAGTTTAGAAATTAGATTTCTGCTATGGAATTAGCTATAGATACTTCGTCCAATATCGTCAGCGTTGCCTTATCTCATAAAGGTGAGGTACTGGCTTCGCTAACCTGGCAAACAACACAAAACCATACAATAGAACTGTTGCCGAATTTAGTTTGCTTGTTACAACAAGCCAAGGTGGAGCTAGGCTCTATAGAAGCAATCATTGTAGCTAAAGGTCCAGGAAGATTTAATGGACTCCGAGTAGGCATAAGCACTGCTAAAGGGCTAGCTGCTGCCTTAAATATTCCTTTGCTTGGAGTAAACACATTAGAAGCTGAAGCCTATCCCTTTGCCTTTACTGGATTGCCCCTGCGCCCCATTCACAAGGCTGGTCGCGAGGAAATAGCCACTGCCCTTTATCGGCAAAAAGATAATGAATGGCAATGTCTGGAGGCAGAAAATCTAACCACAGTTAAAACTTTGTGCCGTCGAATTAAGCAAAAAACGCTTTTTTGTGGTGAAATCCCTCCTGACGCAATAAGCGAAATACAGCAAAAACTGGGCAAGCAAGCTATAATTTCTCAAAGTAATAGCCCGTCTCGAGCTAGCTCTTTGGCTATATTAGGTTGGCGAAAATTGAGCAGAGGAGAACAAGATGACCCGGTCACCCTACAGCCATTATACCTTCGCCCCCCTCATATAACCAAGCCCAAGGGTAAAACACCCCTTTTGTCACTCCGAGTGGAGCAAGGGAGACCAGGAAATGGAAATTCCCAGATTAGATGTTGAGTACACAGCAAGGCTTTGTTTTGCCTGTAGCCAGGAGAACCCTATAGGGCTAAAGTTGAAACCTGTTCACGATGGAGAAAAAGTCACCGCGGAGTTCACCGCTGGGGAGTTTCATCAAGGCTGGAACGATGTGGTTCACGGCGGTATTCTCTACACCCTCCTCGATGAAGTAACTGCTTACGCCATGCTTTGCCATGGGATTGAGTTTGGCGTTACTGCCAAAAGCGAGATAAGATTTAAACAGGTAACGCCCATCAATGAGCCAATCCAAGCCTCTGCCTGGGTCACTAAACTGACAAAACGGCTAGTGGAAACTAGAGGAGTGCTTACTCTCAAGGATAATACAGTCATAGTCGATGGCGATTTCTTATTCTACATCTGGAGACAGTCAAAAAAGACAATCCTCTGGGACATGGACGGAGTTATTGCCGATTCCAATTCCTTCCATTTGGCTGCCTGGCAAGAGACCTTTGCTAAAAGGGGGATAAAATTCACCAAAGAAGATTTTACCAAGCTCTTTGGCGCCAGAAATGACTTCATAATCGGCAGCATTATGGGCAAGGAACTCCCTGAAGGAGATGTCAAAATCATGGTACAGGAGAAAGAAGAAGATTTTCGACGGAAGGCGACAGGAAGCATCAAGCCATTTCCCGGGGCAGTAAGGCTGCTGAATGCCATAAAGAAGGGGAATTTCAAACTAGGCTTGGTTTCTTCAGCGCCAAAGGAAAACATCGACTTGGTCCTTAGTGAGCTTAATTTGGAAGGAATTTTTGATTGTATTGTTTTTGGTCAAGAAGTATCCGAAAGCAAACCTGGTGCCCAGATATATCTTTTAGCCGCCAGAAAACTGGAAATGACACCTAACGATTGCGTGGTAATTGAAGATTCCCCCTTGGGAGTCAAAGCAGCCAAAACTGCGGGGATGAAATGCCTGGCCATAGCCAATACACACCCCCGACAAAAGCTCGAGGAGGCTGATAAAGTAGCTGACTCCTTAGAAAACGTGGATTTGATCACCCTTCTCACAAGGGTTTAGAAAGGAGCCAATTGAAGATGGAGAAAAGTTTAGTCCTTATCAAACCGGATGCCATACAACGGGGATTGGCCGGGGAAATCATTTCTCGCTTGGAAAAGAAGGGGCTTAAAATCGTAGCTATGAAGATGTTGCATATGGATAAAAATTTGGCCCAACGCCACTATGCCATTCATAAAGGGAAAGCTTTCTTTGACGATTTGGTAAATTTCATTACTTCTAGCCCCGTCATCGCCATCGTCTTCCAAGGTAAAAATGCCGTGGAAATAATACGACAAATGATGGGAGAAACTGACCCTGCCAAAGCCTACAGGGGCACTATCAGAGGCGATTTTGGCATTGATATTGGACATAACTTAGTACATGGCTCTGATTCACTGGAAAATGCCTCGAAGGAAATAGACTTATTCTTCTCA
>JAUWYE010000095.1 GCA_030615965.1 Dehalococcoidia bacterium
GCCATGGTGAAGGAATACCTGGAGAAGCGAACAGACAAGTCTGAATTTGTTATACCCATCACACGTCAGATGGCCTACCTGGTGGCACTGAGGATTTCATTGTCTGATATACTGCCCAGTCGGCATCCGATTTACCCTCTGAATTTTCCTGCCTGGCTTTAAGTCGCTGACGCACTACCTCAGGAGGTGCGTCAACACGGACCAGGATTAGCTTGACATTCAACTGGTCAGCAATACGATAGAGATGCTCACGGTACCGCTCTGAGAGGTTGGTAGCATCTAAAATAAGGGGAACCCCCCTTTTCAGTAGCTCTTCAATAAGAAGGTGAACAGCCCGAAAAAGGAGTGAACTCTCCGGCGAGCTATAGCCTGGCGATGGGAAGAGAACCTTGCGCAAGGCATCACTTTCCAGAATAATAAACGATAGTCTCTGGGCTAGCCGACTACAGAAGTAAGACTTTCCTGTGCCAGGCAAGCCACTGACAGCAATAAAGGCAGGCTCAGCTAGTGGCTCGGGAAGTTGTCCCAGGCTCTCCATCAGCTGCTGCACGTCAGAAACAAGCTGAGGGTGTTCCACACTCTAAATTATAGAGTATTTCGGTTGATTTGGCTAGGTAGTGGGGGAAGGGTCAAGCTAACGAAGGCTTATAAAAAATGATAACTATAAAATGTGCTAAATGTAAGCGTAAGGTGTTTAGATATTTAAAGATTGGGAAAGGGCGAGTGCTACACTGTTGGAAAGGCCGAATAGTCAAGGATTATAGCGTATGTGATGGAAACGAAGTTAAATGTCAGTGCGGTAATTTAATTGGTATTGATGAAGGGAAGTGGGTAAAAATGAAGCAGCATTCCTTTATCTACTGAGGGGTAGAAGCAAGATGGTAGATATTACAGTGAAACTGATAGCTAGTTGTCTACACTCTCACAAGGGACGTAACCTACTAGCTGGTGCACAAATTGGCTTTTTGTTAAACACTCGGAGATGATAGTCGTCCATCTCTGCATCTCCTTTGTTTGAGACCTCCCCCGCAAAGTAACATTGATACTCGCCTGAGGGAGTGCTACAATTCAGTAGAGGGACAAACATATGACATTACGTACCAAGGCGCTAGTGATCATTGGTGTGACATTGCTGTGCATGGCTGGGCTTACATATGCCACTTCACGATTCACCTTTATGAGAGGTCTTGAGGAAATTGAGGAGCGTCATACCACTCAGAATGTTGAACAAGTACTAGGCGCTTTCTCTTATCTTATCTCGGATTTGGAGGTCAATACTGCCGACTGGGCAGCGCGGGATGATACCTACGCCTTTATTGAGGATGGCAATGATGAGTATATTCAATCAAATCTTACGGATGGGATTTTCATCACCTTGAGGCTCAACTTGATGCTGTTTGTCCACTCCTCTGGCCAGATAGTTTTCGGCAAGGCTTTTGACCTAGAAAATGAAGAGGAAATGCCAATCCCGCAGGACTTGCTAGGACAGCTTTCTGGTGACAGCCCTCTTTTGAGTCAGGCTGGTACGCAGAACTTCACCTCAGGGATTATCATACTCAAGCAAGGTCCTGTGCTCATCACCTCACAACCTATCCTGACAAGTGAAGATAAGGGACCTGCCCGTGGCACACTCATTTTTGCTCGCTACCTTGATTCCGAAATGCTCAACGACTTAAGTCAACTAGGGTTCTTTCCCATAACCATGCGCCCGGTTAATAACCTAGCATATCCAGACTTCAAGGAGGCGTTGTCGTCGTTGTCACCGGAGAGACCGATTTTCGTGAAACCGATGAACACACAGTACATTAGTGGATATACCTTACTCAAGGACATCTATGGGAAGCCAGCTCTCATGCTGAGAGTAGATGTGCCCAGAGATACATATCGCTTAGGTCAACTTGCGACTAGCTATTACATATTATCAATATTAGGAGTGGGTGCGCTGGTTGCTGCGATAGCCATGTTTGTAGTACAGAAGCAAGTTCTGTCGCGGTTTACCACTCTGATTCAAGGTATCAACCATATTGCCACAAGCGGTGACACCTCAGCGCGTATACGGTTAGGAGGAAGGGATGAACTGAATTTGGTAGCTGGTACAGTTAACGGGATGCTGGCAGCGTTGCAGCAGTCCGAAGGTGAACTACGGGAAAGAGAGGAACACTACCGTCTACTTGCCGACAACGCAACCGATGTCATCTTCACCATGGATATGAACCTAAGATTTACCTACATCAGTCCTTCAATTATGCAGCTTACAGGCTTTACTGCTGATGAGGCTGCTGTCCAGACATTGGAGGAAGCCTTGACTCCTGCTTCCCTTGAGATTGCCACGCAGGCTTTTGCAGAAGAAGCAGCCATAGAAGATACGCCTCAAAGGGATATCTCCAGAATGTGGACACTGGAGCTTGAGCTAAGGTGCAAGGATGGCTCCGTAGTCTGGGTCGAGGCCAAGATGACTTACCTACGAGACCCGGATAACCAAGCTGTTGGCATTCTGGGAGCCGCACGCGACATTGCTGAGCGCAAGCAAGCAGCGCAAAGACTACAACTAGAGTATGAGCATGAAAAAGACCTGAGACAGCAACTAGAAGAGGAAATGCAAAAAAGGATTGAATTCACTAGAGCATTAGTCCACGAGCTAAAAACCCCGATTACTCCAGTGCTGGCAGCCACTGAGTTGCTGCTTGGAGAAGTCAAAGAGGAACGCTTGATGAGGTTGGTGCAGAGCATTGACCGGAGCGCCTCCAATCTGAATCAGAGGATTGGCGAACTCCTTGACCTAGCAAAGGGTGAAACAGGTATGCTTGAGCTAGAGCTCGAGCCTGTAGACCTGGTGTTACTACTTCAAGAGATAGGCTCTGAGATGATACCAGTAGCCTCGCACAATAAACAATCTCTAAGTCTAGAGTTGCCCTCCTCTCTCCCTACGGTCTCGGCTGATAAAGATCGCTTACGACAAGTTGTACTGAATCTGCTTAGCAATGCCTTAAAGTTCACTCCTGCAGGGGGGGAAATCACCTTGAAGGCTAAGGAAGATGGTGCTAATCTAGTTGTGGAAATTCAGGATACGGGTCACGGCATAAGCAAGGAAGACCAAGAGCGGCTGTTTCAGCCTTATTACCGGCGTGTTAGCGACAGGGAGCGTCTTAGCGGGCTGGGATTGGGGTTGGCTCTTGCAAAGCAATTGGTGGAACTCCACGGAGGAAAGATATGGATGAAAAGCGAGAAGGGCAAAGGTAGTACATTTAGCTTTTCACTGCCCTTAGACACTACTAGTCAGAAGGAGGGATGAGTTAATCCAAACGAGAAATCATGAAAGTTCTTATTATTGAGGATGACCGTGAAATTGTAGAGGTTATTTCTCTGGCTTTTGAGATACGCTGGCCTGATGCCAAACTGGTCTCCACTCATCTAGGAGAGAAGGGGCTGGAGATGGTAGAGAGTGAAAATCCTGATGTTGTCATTCTTGACCTCGGCCTCCCTGACGCCAGTGGCTTTGATGTGTTGAAGGAGCTCCGCGCTTTTTCTGACGTACCCATTCTGATTCTGACTGTCAGAAGTGAGGAAGCTGATATTGTGAAGGGGTTAGAGTGGGGAGCAGACGATTATATGCTAAAGCCTTTCCGTCAACTGGAGCTTCTATCGCGTATAAGAGCCCTGACACGCAGAGGCGGCTCCCTGGATAGAGAAACACCATTGGCCTGTGGGGAACTGCGCTTTGACCCTTCCGCAAGGCAGCTATTTTACGGTCAAAGGGAGATAAGTCTCACCCGTACCGAAGGTACTATCCTTCATCAGCTTATGAGAAATGCCGGTCAGGTGGTAACCCACTCTGCCCTTGCCAAAGCGATATGGGGTGAGGATTACCCGGGTGCTACAGACAGCATCAGGGTTTATATCCGGCGCCTGCGGGAAAAAATTGAAGCAGACCCTGAACAACCACAGATTATACTCACCAAGACCAGCCTAGGCTACTTACTGCCAAAACCAGATTAGCTTTGTTCAAAATAGTTCCCTCTCCGGGTTATGACAGCCGAAGCTCCCACTAAGGGCTTCGGCTGTTTGTATGGAAGGACACTTCATATATATCAGAGAGATTACCCGCTCCCCACCAGAGCATAGCCCTGTCTTCACATACCTGCCTGCTTGCTTTTACTAAATTGTAACTATTTTGTAACCACTTTGTAATGTTATTTTAACTTCTATCCGCTGTTTTTAACCAGTTTGTAACCCTAAGAGGTGTAGACTCCTAATAGTACTAAAAGGCTAAATTGATAATAAAAATGAGAGTCATAGTTTTCGGGTGTGAGAGAATGATAAAAAAGCTGAGTGTGTTCCTGGCCAGGGAGGGGATTGAGATGGTAGGCACATCAGATAGGCTTGATAAGATGATAACTTTGCCGGAGGCGGGTGGGTTTGACCTGGCTATAGTGGATAGCCAGGCAGAGACTACCGAGGCAGCCTGTCATCATATCAAGGAAATTTGGGACATGCCGGTAGTGCTGATAGTGAATCGGAGACAGGCTGACTGGGAAAGATTACAGTCGCTGGATGCCGACGGCTATCTAGCCGAGGAGGCAGAAAACGGTGAGCTAGTAGCCCGTCTAAGAGCAATGTTGCGCCGCTTCTGTCCTGCCCGGCGGGTTGCAAAAATGAGTCTGTGCCACAGCACCTCAGAATTTCAACAGAATCTTAACGTCAATTTTATGGCTAGTTAATTTCAACATCCCAAAATAAAGGTAGAAACCAGATAGGTGATTTAGACGATGAAAGTTTTTCTTTGGTTAGTTTCAATAGTGCTGGGGCTAGTTGTTGCTGGTTTAACCTTCCTGTATTTTTCACCCGGCTACGATTTACGCCTGGTTAGAAGCGAAAGTATGAAACCAGCCATCAACATGGGGGATTTAATAATCACCGGTCCCTTGAACGGTCCCATAAACGGAGAGATAAAGCCAGGAACGATTGTTACCTACGAGTATAGTAAGGGACTGATAACCCACAGGGTGCAGTCAATTGATGGCACGACACTGGTAACCAAGGGAGATGCTGTAGAGGACACTGACTCGTGGTCAGTTACCCTGTCGGATGTCAGAGGTGTTTATTTGTTCAGGATTCCTTATGTGGGTTATGTAACCAGTTTTGTTCAAACCAAATTCGGCTGGTTCTCAACGATTATTATTCCAGGTGCATTACTTGTTGGCTGGCTGGCTAAGGATATAGTCAAGGCAGCACTTAGCGATGCTTAATATCAATGCAAAAAGGGGAGGTGAGGCGTATTGCAAAATAGCAACGGACATACCTGGGAAGACCAATCTTGAATACTAAATAAAAAGGAGAAAGAAATGAAAAAAATACTTGGTTTAACAATAGCAGCTTTGTTGGTCATGGGTCTGGTCGGTGGCGGCACCTGGGCTTACTTCACTGATGTTGAGACCTCAACTGGTAACGTTTTCACCGCGGGAACATTGAACATGATTCCGTTGACGGAAGGCACTAGTACCGCGAGTTATAGTGTGACCGCCGGCGGAGACGGGATTAATGGTTTCGTAACGTTTAGCGCACTAGAACCAGGAGATACAGGGAGCATCACGTGGGTAATGTACAACGACTCGACTGTTCCTGGCGACCTTACGATCGCGTCAACTTTTACGTTCGCTGACAGTGGTAACAACGAGCCCGAACTAGCAGTATCAGATCCCCATGCTAACGATGGCGGCGCCAATGGAGACCTCGATGAGTTTGTGGGTGTCAAGTTGGAGTATGGAATCGGTGTAGATCAAACAGCTGCCGAAGCTGCTTTTGGTTACCTTGTGGGAGCAGCCGGCTACTATACTGCATTCTCAGAATTAGAGGCTGCGTTGGATAGTGAAACGCGAATTTTAGCGGCCACCGGAGGTGCCGACACTATCGTTTACAAGATCAGCTTCGAAGTCGAAACAGATATCACAGACCCGGGAATCGATAAGGATTTCGGGGTTGGTGGCGACGACGGCACAGCGGATGACAACATCATACAAAGCGACACCTGCACGATGGATGCCACCTTTACGCTAACTCAGTCTTAAGGCCAAACAATGACTGAGAAATCAATAAGTGTAAGGCCACAATTTACTAAACTCAAGGGGGCTGGGAATAATGGATAAAGGTCTCAGCCCCTTTCAGGAGACCGGAAAAATCAGAAAGTAAGGAGGGTGCCGATGAAGAAGATAATAGGTTTGACAATTGCCTTTATGCTCTTAATCGGCATGACCGGCATCGGCA
>JAUWYE010000071.1 GCA_030615965.1 Dehalococcoidia bacterium
TTAAGACCGACGGAGAGTATATCTACTTCGTTTCGGGGGAGAGGATTATCATCGTGAAGGCGTATCCCCCTGAACAAGCTCAAGTCCTGTCTGAAATCGAGCTGGAGGGAACAGCGACAGGGCTGTTCATCAACGGAGATAGGCTGGTCGTGTTTGAGGAAGAAATGCCTTATTATGATATGCCCGTTGTAAGGGAATCTGAAATCATGCCTTACATATCACCCAAGACATTTATCAAAGTATATGATGTCTCAGATAGGGAAAACCCCCGGTTGCAAAGGGAGCTTTCTGCCGATGGTCAATACGTCAGTTCAAGGATGATAGGCGATTATGCTTATGTGGTGATAAATGAGCCTGTGTATGAGCAAGACGATGAGCTGAACCTTCCAAGGATTTACTTTGGCGGCAACGAGACGGAAATACCTGCCACAGACATCTACTATTGCGGTGTCTCTGACTACTTTTATATGTATACGAGTATTATAGCCATAAACACGCAGAACGATGACCAGGAGCCAACATATGAAACAATCCTGCTTGGAGCCAGTAGCAACCTGTACGTCTCTCTGAATAACATTTATCTGACCTTCCCGGTGTGGGGGGAAGATGTGGGCGATTTTCAAAAAAGCTCTATCCACCGGATTCATATAGAAGGTGCTGAAATCGAGTTTGTCGCCAGTGGCGAGGTCCCTGGTATGGTGCTAAATCAGTTCTCCATGGACGAGTATGAAGGCTACTTCAGGGTGGCAACCACAACCCGCGAGGAAACATCCCGGAATCACATATACATTCTGGATATGGCCCTCAACTTTACCGGCTCACTGGAAGACCTCGCTCGAGGGGAAACGATTTATTCAGCCAGGTTCATGGGTGAAAGAGGCTATCTGGTAACCTTCAAGAAGACTGACCCCCTATTCGTGATAGATTTGAAGGACCCCTACAACCCTGAGGTTCTCGGAGAGTTGAAGATAACTGGCTACTCAGACTACCTCCATCCCTACGACGAGAACTACCTTATAGGAATAGGTAAGGAAACAGTGGAGGCAGAGGAGGGAGACTTTGCCTGGTATCAAGGAGTTAAGATATCGCTCTTTGATGTCAGCGATGTCAGCAACCCGCAGGAGATATCCAAGTATGAAATAGGTCACAGGGGCACTGATTCGCCGGTTTTGTGGAACCACAAAGCATTTCTATTTGATAAGTCAAGGAACCTGCTGGTGATACCTGTTTCGGTCGCGGAAATAGATGAGTCGGAGTATCCTGATGAAGTTCCCCCCGACGCTTACGGCAAGCCTGTCTGGCAGGGAGCTTACATATTCCATATATCCCCGGATGTAGGTCTCAGGCTGGAAGGTAGAATCACCCATATTGAGAATCTCGCTGAACTGGAGCAAGATTATCACTACTTTTACTCTTCCTTCTCGGTGACGAGGTCCCTCTACATAGATGATGTTCTCTACACTATCTCGGACGCTAAGATAAAGATGAACAACTTGGAAAATCTGGATTACATCAATGAGGTGCAGCTTCTATACTGAACCTAGACACCGTTTAACTGCCACCCTGATTAGCCTAAGGCGGTGAACGGTCTCTGGATTCTTCAATCTGGAGGTGAAAGGCTTCCGAAATGGCCAAATTTGAACGGAAGAGCAAAATTAAACAGTTTAAATACTTGTAGGAGGTGAACAAAATGAATAGGAGATTGATAGCCGTATTAGTAATAGTGTTGCTGCTGCCGGTGATAGCCTCTATTCAGATGGCTCAGCCGGCAGCAGGCGAGGTGCTCAAATCAGATAAAGAGCGGATAACTTCACCGGATGTCAGTACGAGTGAGCAAGCATTGCTGGTTGAAGGAAACAGCGCCTTCGCCTTTGAGCTTTATCAGGCCCTTAAAGGGAAGGAGGATAATCTTTTCTACTCTCCCTATAGCATCTCACTGGCGCTGGCGATGACATACGCCGGAGCGAGTGGCGAAACCGCAGAGCAGATGGCCGATACCCTTCAATTCATTCTTGAACAGGAGAGGCTGCACCCGACGTTTAACTGGCTTGATGCAGAACTTGCCAAAAGGGGTGAAGGTGCTGAAGGCAAGGACGGGGAAGGATTCAGGTTGAACATTGTTAACGCCATCTGGGGGCAAAAGGATTATGAGTTCCTGTCTGACTTCCTCGATGTCCTGGCCGAGAACTACGGTGCCGGGCTGAGAATACTGGATTTCATAACGGAGACGGAAAAGTCCCGCCTCACCATCAATGATTGGGTCAGTGACCAGACGGAAGGTCGCATTGAAGACCTTATCCCGCAAGGCGCGATTGATGCACTGACCCGCCTTGTGCTAACCAATGCTATCTACTTCAATGCAGCCTGGGAGTGCCCCTTCGATGAGGACATGACAGCAGACGGCCCGTTCTACCTTCTTGACGGCGGGCAGGCAATAGTGCCGATGATGAAGCAGACGGAGGCATTCAGCTACACCGAGGGGGAAGGATACCAGGCAGTTGAGCTGCGATATGATGGCGGTGAACTCTCCATGGTTGTTTTCCTGCCTGAAGCTGGCAAGTTCGAGGCTTTTGAAGAAGGACTTCAGGCTCAGCAGGTCTGTGACATCATAAGCGATCTGCAACCTACTCAGGTCACCCTGACGATGCCCCGGTTTGAATTTGACTCAGAATTCAGCCTGAAGGATACCCTCGCCGAGATGGGCATGCCGATTGCCTTTTCCGGTGGCGCGGATTTCTCTGGGATGACTGGTAATCCTGAGCTGCTCATATCAGACGTTGTGCACAAGGCATTCGTTGCCGTGGATGAAGCTGGCACCGAGGCTGCTGCTGCCACCGCAGTGATTATGAGATTAACAGCAGTACCCGAACCTCCTGTGAAAGTTACCATAGACTGCCCCTTCATCTTTCTGATTCGCGACATTGAGACGGGTGCCATTCTCTTTGTCGGGCGCGTCCTGAATCCCGATGCGTAAGTAAATGCCGCCGGTATTGCACGAAAGCTTGTTAAGGGATTTCCCTCTTGGTACGGCACTTCATACAATATGCTTGCATTTGACTCTCATCTTTCGGGGATAACCTGAATCCCCCACCTGAGCTTTGTCGCTTCCTTCATTGGTCGCCTCTGCGGAAGCTAGTAGAGCTTAGGACAATCGTAGTCCCCTTACGAAAGTAGGGTTACTAATGGGTGATTGACGGGAAAGCGAACGGGTCTTAGACTATATTCAGTTAGTTTTAGGGGGTGTTGCATATGCCTGTAAAAATAAATGGCCGAATTTATTATAGGACTGCTGAAATTTGCCAGATGGTTGGCATAGGTAAGAGCACTCTGTTCCGCTGGATCAGGCAAAACATCGTAACGGATGCCGAATATAGAGACAGGAAAGGGTGGAGGCTGTTCGCAGAGGATGAACTACTCAGTCTTAAGTCGGAGACTAACAAAATTCAGAAGAACCGTGTGGCCAAAATATGATAAATACCATCGATTTTAGGGAACAAATTCAAGGAGGTGTATCGTGGTGACTACGCTGAGTAGGAGTCAACAATCCAGAAAGGTGGTAAGCAAAGATATGAAACAAATGGTCGAGCTTCCCTCCGAGATCCCCGAGGAGGTCAGGGATCCTCTTGCTGAGTTAATGAGCCAGTCCCAAGCCGCCTATACGTCCTATCTGCAAGCTCAGAGAAAGGTAGCGGCAGCATATCGGGAACGCCAACACCAAGGGGAGAAGTCCTATAAAGAAATTGAAGAGCACGCCGCTAAAATTTGTACAGAAGCCATGGAAAAAGCCGCGCGAGCCCTGGAAAAGGCTGAACAGGAAGCCGAGGAAGCGTATAAGAAGGTGAAAATGGGAGCTAAGCAGGTTTACCAGAACAATGTGAATGAAGCATTGAGAGTACGCAAGGAGACCATCGAGCAAGCCTGGGAAGAAACTAAAAGAAATTCAGAGAGCGTCTGGAATGTCTTTCAGGGTAAAATCGAGAAATAGAAATATGACGGAATATCATGAAATGAAACGGGACTGACGTGGCACATTGGTAGTCTTGCCATTATTGAGTCCTGTGAGAAAGGTGGATGATATTATGAATAATAACGCTAAAAAAAATAACGCTAAAAAAGTTGGTGTCATTGTGCTGGGGGGGCGTGAATTCAAGCGAGTAAAAAACGGGTTAGATAAGGCTCAGGTAGTGTCTTTCATTGACGAGCTTATTACCAAGGAGCGGGGTAAACTGGCCCAGTCCCAGGCTCATATCGAGTCTCTTAACAGACTTGCAGAGATGACCGTTGTCGAAGCCGACAGGCTGGCCACGCAGGTCAAGACAGAAGCTGCAGAACAAGCTAAAGCTGAGAGTACTGCCATTATAGGTAAAGCCAAGGAGCAAGCTCGACAGATGGCGGAAAAGAAAATAGCTGAAGCTGTGGAGATTGCTAATGAAAAGGCTAACGCCTTCAAAGCCAAAACCGAAGAGGAAGCAGCACTGCTGCTAGAGAACGAGAGAAATAAAATCCGGGATGAACTACACAACCTTGTAAATCAACAATTCGGCTATATGCTGGAAGAACTGGAAGGCCTTAAGCAGCAGGCAGCAGCGGTACAGGCAGATTTTGACAATAAGTTGTCTGAACCCAGTGAGGAGGACAGCGCCGCAGCCGCGGAAATCGCGGAAGAGAGAGACACAATAGTCGCGGAAGAGAGCAAGGCACCTGACGAACACCCGGAGCCAAGCCAGGCTACGGACCACATTGAAAAGAGCTTCGAACTCTCGAAACTATTTGAGAGTGAAGACAAGCCAAAGTTGGGCAAGCCGCAATGGGAAGTGGAAATCTCGCCTCCATTTGATATATCCAAAATCATGGAAGTCGTGTCCTACCTTGACCAATTACCCGAAGTTGCAAATACTGAGATAATTGTACCGCAGATTGATACGCCTTCAATTCTGGTCTTCCTGCGTGACTCCATGAACCTTGTTGATGTGCTGCAAGCAATCCCCGCAGTGGCTTACGTTGAGGAAGTCACAACTGACACGGCTGCTACCAACGGCAAACCAAGGAAAGTTCGCGTAGGCCTCTCAGAGAACACAACGTCGCAAGAAAAATAAGAACACGCATCTCTGCGACGATAAACGGCCAAGATTACTGGAGCTTGGGTTACGACTCGGCCATCAGGTAATTGAGAAGGGTGAGTGGGGTAGTAGTCTTTGGAGCTATCACTAGGCAAGAAGTCACTGTCAATACCAGGTGCACCCAGGCTTGCGCCATGATTGATGGCTGAATATATAAAGAGGTGTATCGTTCCGATTGTTACCTTAAAATAGCGAGTGGCTTCAGAAAAATGTTTTTGCGAAGGTTTTAGCTCTCAATCGCTATTTCCGGGTGGGAAGGTAACTAATCCTCGGAAGGGGATTGAAACCAACCCTCATCGGTGTCAAGAAATTCCTTAACTAGTTCTCCCTGAAAAGCTCGAAGCTAGCCACGTATGAGTTAAACTGGTAAAATAGGAAACCAGGGTACTGAGATATGGGTTAGACAGGGCATATTGGCCCATAATCTGTGGCAGGTGGTGAGCATAATATGAAAAGCAAATGAAACGGTAAAGGACATCCAAGATTTTCTGCCTTCGTGCTATGATTTAAGGGATATTTGTGGGAAGAGAGACCAGAAATTCATGATAGCATTTGAGGCTCGATGCAGCACTACCGCTATGGGGATAATGCCTCATAGGGATGTTGACCGGGCGCTGGAGCTTGCTTTGAGTCTGGATATCCCATTCTGGCCCCAGCTTCCCAAAGTGAGCTTGTATGAGGATATGTATGTTCAAGCATCGCAGAATTTCCCCGGTATAGCTATTGACTTTGACAAGGAAAGGCTCGTCTTCAACACTGCACGATTTGAACAAGAACTCGACGAGTATTTCGTGAAAATGGATATCCCGGAAGCTTTTGCCCTCACCGCCGAGTATTCCAAGGTATTCCACAAGTTTCTCTCTAAGGAACTTCAAGGTTATAAAGCTATCAGGGGACAGGTCACGGGCCCGGTGAGTTTTGGCTTGAAAGTATTGGATGAAGACCTGAAGCCGATCATCTATAACGAAGAGGCGAGGACTATTTTGTTTGATTTCATTCAGAGAAAAGTCAACATCCAGTATCAAGAACTCAGGAAGAAGAATCCTAACGCCTTTGTCTGGGTGGATGAACCGGGGCTGGGCTACGTGTTCAGCGGTTTTTCCGGGTACAACGAGCAACATGCTAGAGAAGACTATCATAAGTTCGTTGAAGGCTTAGAAGGCCCCAAGGGGCTGCACCTCTGTGCTGAGGTGAATTTGCCCTATCTGTTAGAGTTGGGGGTAGAAATTCTGTCCTTCGATGCCTATCAAATTGGGTTTATGCCCAAGGAATATGCTGGTAGCGTGGCTGAATTTATCAAGGGTGGTGGGGTTATCTCCTGGGGCATTATCCCCACTGAATCCACAGTTCTGGCGACGCAGACACCAGAAACACTGGCTGCGATTCTCTCAAACTATTGGGAGGTAATCTCGGGAAATACAGGTTTGTCCTTGAATCAAATCGGAGAGCAGGCATTGGTGGCCCCAGCCAGATGCTGCCTTAGCGATTTAGGCCAAGTCAACACAGTCGGTAAGACAGTAAGCGAATGCCAGGTCTCAAGCATTGAGGAAGGGCTTGTTGAGAGAGCATTTGCCTTCTTGCCTGAGCTCTCGCAGATACTTAGAGACAAGTATGGTGTATAAAGAATAGGATTCAATTCTTGCTCAGGGCTTTGTCCTGGGTCTCAGCCCGAAGGGCTTATGCCCAATTCTATTCGGGACGCTATAATTATGAGAAGGAGAGCAATATGAAAGTATTAGGCATTATGGGCAGCCCCAGAAGGAAAAGCAATACCGAGGTTCTTCTTGATAAGGCGCTGGAAGGTGCCAGGGAGGCAGGAGCCGAGGTCGAAAAGGTGCTGGTCTCAAAGCTCAAAATCTCACCATGCCTGGAAATATATGCCTGTCTCAAGGATGGCAACTGTGCGATTAAGGATGATATGCAATTGCTCTATAAAAAGCTTCTGGAAGCGGACCATATCATTTTTGCTTCACCGATATTCTTCTATGGTGTTACCAGCCAGGCGAAGGCCATAATAGACAGATGCCAGGCGCTTTGGGTAAGAAGACATGTGCTGGGCATGGGCAAGGAGGACAATCGGGTGCGCAGAGGGGTGTTCATTTCAGTTGGCGCCACTCAGGGCAAAAAGCTCTTTGATGGCGCAATGCTCACGGTGAAGTATTTCTTTGATGCTATAGGCGTGAAATATTCTGGTGATTTATTAGTCAGGGGAATTGATACCAAAGGCCAGATTGAGGAGCATCCTGCGGCTCTCGAGGATGCATTTCGCCTTGGCCAAGAGCTTGTCCTTGGGAAGTAGAGACGGAGAATGAAGGCAATAAGAACTGACAATCTAACCAAGATGTTTGGTCATCTTGTTGCGGTAGACCATATCTCATTTGAAGTCGAAGAGGGGGAGATTTTTGGTTTTCTTGGCGCTAACGGAGCCGGCAAGACAAGCACCATCATGATGCTGGCTACGGCGCTAAATCCCAGCTCTGGGACGGCCACTGTATGCGGGTATGATATCATCAGAGAGCGGGACAAAGTCAGAGAATCAATGGGCATAGTCTTTGAAGCGCTGAGCTTGGATATCTATCTAACGGCGAGAGAAAACCTGGACTTCCATGCCATATTGTATCACCTTCCCAAAAAAGTGAAGGATGAGCGGATATCTCAAGCCCTGGATCTGGTAGGGTTAAAAGATAGACAAAATATATTGGTAAAATACTACTCCGGCGGCATGCAGCGCAGACTG
>JAUWYE010000175.1 GCA_030615965.1 Dehalococcoidia bacterium
GCGTTACCTTTGCTATTGCAGTATTATGAATTAGATGGAAGTTAATGCGCTTATAGAACAGGCTAGCGCTTACCTACCTGATGATAAGGTAGCTCTGGTTAAAGCAGCTTACGAATTCGCTTCGAGAGCTCACCAAGGGCAAGTGCGTAAAACAGGAGAGCCTTATTTAGAACATCCTTTAAATACAGCTATGATTTTGGCTGAGTTTCACCTTGATGCTGAAACCTTAGCTGCTGGCTTGTTGCACGATGTCCCCGAGGATTGTGGTGTATCGTTAGATGACATTGAGGCCGACTTTGGTTTACAGGTAGTTAAACTTGTTGATGGAGTTACGAAGCTGAACAAGCTTACAAGTCGAGCTCGAACGAGAGAAACAGAGTCGAAGGTTCAGGCGGAAAACTTACGCAAAATGCTCCTGGCTACGGCTGAAGACCTACGGGTGGTTCTTATCAAATTGGCAGACAGGTTACATAACATGCGTACACTAGGTGCTTTACCCGCAGAGAAACGGCGTGCGATCGCTCAAGAGACCCTGGAGATATATGCTCCCTTGGCGCACCGTTTGGGTGTGAGGGAGGCGAAATGGCAATTAGAGGATTTAGCTTTTCGCTATCTGAAGCCACGTTTGTACCATCGGATTGCTCGTTTGGTAGCTGGAAAGCGAGCCGAGAGGGAAGGCTTCGTAACTGAGGTTAGTCAGATACTATGCCAGGAATTAGATAAGGCAGATATAAAAGCTAAGGTTTCTGGCCGGCCAAAACATATTTACAGCATATATCAAAAGATGGGCAAGTATGATGCGCGGGGTAAGAATTTTGGGGATATCCATGACCTTTTCGCCTTACGTGTGTTGGTGGACTCGGTTTCAGATTGTTATAAGGCATTAGGTGTACTTCATAATCTTTGGCGTCCTACTCCTGAAGAGTTCGATGATTTTATTGCTAATCCCAAGGATAATGGCTATCAAGCTTTGCATACTACGGTAATGTGTCAAGGTACAACACCGCTAGAAATACAAATTCGGACCCATGATATGCATCGGGTCAACGAATATGGGGTGGCTGCTCACTGGCTCTATAAAGAAGGGAAAGTAGGTGAGCAGTTTAATGATGAAATAGCTTGGCTGCGGCAGATTGGTGATTGGAGGGAGGAGCTTGATAGTGAAGAATTTCTGGAATCTATTAAAACCGATGTTCTTGTGGATCGAGTGTTTGTCTATACTCCTAAAGGGGAGATAAAAGAGTTGCCCAAGGGCGCTACTCCTCTGGATTTCGCCTTTCGAATTCATACGGACTTGGGCTATAGATGTATTGGAGCGAAAGTGAATGGAAGGCTTGGACCCTTGAGTTATACTCTTAAAAATGGCGATGTGGTGGATATTATGGCCAGCAAAGGAGATAAAGGCCCGAGTCTGGACTGGCTTAATCCCGAGCTTGGCTATATTAAGACGTCTCACGCGCGAAGCAAGGTTCGGCAATGGTTTAAAAAGCAAGAACGAGGTCAATGTATTGAAACTGGCAAGCAAATTTGGGATAGGGAGCTTAAGAGGTTAGGCATCGGTTTGCCCAGTGTTGACAAAGTAGCGCGTCTACTTGACTATGACGGCGCAGATGACCTTTTTGCCGCCTTGGGCAGTGGCAGCATCAATTCTTCTCAAATAGTGCTTAAATTAAGCGGAGACTTGGAGCCAACTGAGGAAGGGGTTGAAGTTCTGCCTCCACGGAAGGTCAGCCCTGTGAGTATTAACGTATTGGGTGTGGGGGACTTACTTACTCGTTTGGCTAATTGCTGTCGTCCCTTGCCTGGGGATAAGATTATTGGGTATATTACTCAAGGCCGGGGTATCACTGTGCACCGGCGGGATTGCCCTAATATTATCCATGAAGAGGAGAAGGAAAGGTTAATCAAGGTAGAGTGGGGTGATGTGGCGCAGGTTTACCCCGTGATGATTCAGGTTGATGCTTGGGATAGAGTTGGTCTTATTCGGGATATTAGTGCTATTATAGCCGAGGAGGGGGTAAACCTTAGCGAGGCAGGTATGGGCAACCACCGTGATGATAGTGTCATACTGTATTTTACCTTAGAGGTGAAAAGTGCTGCTCAGCTAAGCAAAATAATGTCTAGAGTTTATTCAGTGTGGAACGTAGTAAGTGTAACGAGAAAGGGGGAAATAAGTGTCAACTAGTAAGGGGAATAACAAAGTAGCCAGGACAGCAGAGAGAAAACGGTTACGGAATCGCTTAGTGCGCCGTAGTCTTAAGACATATATAGTTAAAGCGAAAAGTTCAGCTGATGCCGGGGAAGAATCGGCAAATCAGAAAACAATGCTGGCTATAAGTAGTATAGATAAAGCAGTGAGCAAAGGGATTATTCATAGAAATAAAGGCGCCAGACTTAAGTCTCGCTTAATGGGGAAGTTAAATAAGAAGTAGTCAACTGGTAACCGATGGCTATTAAGTCGCTTTCGCCAAAGCAGGAACGAATTATCAACTTTGTCACCGAATTTTTGCATGACAAAGGTTATCCTCCTACTATTAGAGATATTGCTGCTGGATGTGG
>JAUWYE010000120.1 GCA_030615965.1 Dehalococcoidia bacterium
TGCGTTGCCAATGGCACTATTTATAGTGATACTGTGCCTTCAGGAATACACACCGGGATAAAATATATGCATGCTATAGCCATGGGTGCCGCAGCAGCAATAGAAAGTAGCAACGATAACTTAACTTATCAGGTGAAGGGAATAAGGCATCTTTCTGACCTTAATCTACAGATTCCCGAAGCTGTTCGACAACATATTGAAGGACAGCAGAAGAAGATAGGGGTCGCTGGCGCTGTATTTGTGACCATAGAAATCAAGAAACTATGAGAGAGCGTGTAGCTGTCATTGTCAGAGACGGAGTCTTGAAGCAGCCTCTAATCGAGATTAGTCAGTTCCACCATGGCAGACTCCAGGTTTGCAATGACACCCCCTTCTGTCATTGCGAGGCTGACTTCGTCAGCCGAAGCAATCTCGTGGAGGGGCATGAGATTGCCACGCTTCGCTCGCAATGACGAGGGATGAAGTACCCAGAATGAAAATTTGAGTTGCTAAACGCTTTCGACCGCGAGGGAGAAGATGGAACAAAAGAGCAGTAAGTCACTACAAAAGCTCAGCGAGTTGCGCAGGCAACATAAGGGGCTTATTAACCTCATGCCTCTACAGACAGGCGGCATGCTTACCGATGCTGCCAAGGAGGCTTTAACGGAATTTGGGGATGGATATTCTGTGTGTGATTTTTGCCAGGGCAGTTTGTGTAATGTAAGCAATCCCCCCATCCGAGACTTTGTCCAAGAGCTTCTACCTCAATTCTTAGGCTGCGAAGTTGCCACCATAACCCACGGAGCCCGAGAAGCTAAATTCATGGTCATGCATTCTCTAGCCAAGCCGGGGGATTCGATTCTTGTTGATGCTAACAGGCATTATACAACGGTCGTCGCTGCTGAAAGGGTGGGGCTACACGTAATCGAGGTGCCTCACTCCGGATATCCGGAATTTAGGGTCGACGTTAACGAATACGCACCGCTCATAAAAAAACACGCCCCTAAGTTAATTCTATTAACCTATCCAGACGGTAATTATGGAAATCTTCCTGATGCCGGAAGGCTAGGAGAAATTGCCCAAGAATATAACATTCCTTATATCCTTAACGGGGCATACGCTGTGGGCAGAATGCCTATAAGCATGGAGGAAATAGGGGCTGATTTCATTGTTGGCAGTGGGCACAAAAGCATGGCCTCTGCTGGACCCGCTGGGGTATTGGGAATGAAGAAGAAATGGGAAGAGACAGTGTTGAGAAAATCCAGCACATATAGCAATAAAGAGGTTGAGCTTCTCGGCTGTACTATAAGAGGGGTTCCTCTAATAACACTCATGGCTTCCTTTCCCTATGTGAAAGAAAGAGTTAACCATTGGGATGAACAGGCGTCTAAAGCACAGTGGTTTTCCGCTGAGCTTGAGGAACTGGGTTTTAAGCAGCTAGGGGGAAAACCACATAGGCATGACTTGCTGCACTTTGACGCCCCTGTGCTCTACGAAATCTCCAAGCGGGTTCGAGAGAGGGGATATTTCCTCTATAAAGAATTAAAGGAAAGAGGCATTTGGGGACCACAGCCAGGCTTAGCTAGGTCTTTCAAACTCTCCACCTTTGCTGCTGATAGGCAGCAGCTAGGGTTTGTTATAGATTCCTTTAAGGCCATCCTGAATAAATATAGTTAGCGGACCTGAGCAAAAATCCCGCGGTGTCTTTGGGCATGGGCCTTTTTCAACTGCTGCAAAGATGCTTGAAATGGCATAGAGGCAATATTATCCGTGCTCATGATTATAGCGTCCTCTCCATCGCTTGAATAATACCTCAGGCGCCTCCCCGCCACTCGGAAGCCATACTTTTTATAAAGGTCCTGAGCTATTTCATTAGAAGCACGCACTTCCAAAGTGACTACATTAGCATTCAATATCTGTGCTAGTTCAATGGTTGCGATGAGCAAACCTTCACCTATGCCAAGTCGACGATAACCACCTCTTACACCAATGGCAATGATATGTGCCTCCCTCATAATCATCCAGAAGCCCGAAAAGCCAACTACGTTTTCCGATACGTTAAGATGACGCTCATAACTGAAGAGCCGTTTGAACCAAGGCAGTTTCTGCATCGCTTGTCCCTCAGATTTCGACACATCCCTCTTATTACAAACCACTATATAGCGGATGGATGGATTGTCAAGATCCCTCTTATATGCTGATTGAGTGCGAAACACCCATTCCCCCGGGAAAGCCACTCTATCAATTTGGGCTACCTGGAGGATATCCTCATGCTCCATAGGACGGATGACATAATATGTGCCTGGCATCAATTGAAATTTTACCATAGTATCGGGTTTTTTAGCCCGATTCCTTCTTTTCATTACAGCGGACAATCCAGCATGCCTGTCCCGTACACTTTTTCGCCTTCAAACTTGCCTTCTAGTGTGCAGCACGGCAAATAGCTTTCACAAAACTGCCATTCTGACACCTCTCCTGAGCCTCCTGATTTTTGTAGTTGCCTGATTTATCAAGCAGGGGGCTGTCATTGCGAGCAAAGCGTGGCAATCCCAGACCCCTCCACGAGATTGCTTCGGCACCACCGTGCCTCGCAATGACAAGGAGAGGAGAGCTCAGAATGACATCAGGGCAAGGCTTATTTTTGCTAACAGAAAGGGTATCCGCTGACGCCAACTGTTTGCACACTTTTCGATTGTACCTCGAGTCCCAAATTCTTCACGCTAGAAAGTGCAGACGTGGTTAATTCGAACTATTGCACTGGCCAGAAAGGCTTGCTAAAATAGCTAAATAATTACCCCTGAAAAAGAGCGAACCGAATTTTCACGGCGAACTTAATAAGTAGGTTGTAGCTATGATAGATTCTCCGGTCCTAGTCCTTAATCAGAGTTATGCGCCCCTTAACTTATGTCGCACGCGTCGAGCTATAGTGCTAATCTTTCGTGGCAAAGCTGAAGTGCTGGAAAATAGCAGAGGTGAGCTTCACTCTGTTAACCAGGTATTTCAGATACCTTCCGTAATCCGACTCGTCTATATGGTTAGGCGTCCTCGCCATCAGAAAAAATTGAGCAGGCCCGAGGTATTTAGTCGTGACCAATACACCTGCCAGTATTGTGGCCGGCAAACCAAGGAGCTTACCTTAGACCATGTTATTCCGCGGCGGCGGGGTGGGAAGCACGCCTGGGACAATGTGGTTAGTGCCTGCATTCCTTGCAACAGGCGCAAAGGCGGACGTACGCCGGATGAAGCAAGGATGAGATTGCTGCACCAGCCATATCCCCCTCGCAATGATGGCTTCTATATTCCCTATCACCTTCTCAATAATCATGGCGAATGGCAAAAATATCTACCCTCTTTGAATTAATTCATCCAGAGCTATCTCTTTAATCACCTCATTATCCAATTGTACTGTTACCGTTTCCTTGAATAAGTTAGTGCTGACTACCCTGGCTTTACCCCAGGGTGTTACTATTTCTTGTTTCAGCTGAGGCATCTTCTTTTTCATAGCTGCATATTCTTTGCTTTCATATGCCAAGCAGCAAAGAAGCCTTCCACAGATGCCCGATATCTTCATGGGATTCAAGGCCAAGCTCTGTTCCTTGGCCATTTTAATAGATACTGAGGCAAAGCTGGTGAGGAAATTCTGGCAACATAAAGGATAGCCGCACTTGCCTACGCTACCCAACAGCTTAGCCTCATCCCTTGCCCTCACTTGCCTTAACTCCACCCGTGTTTCCAGAGCATGGCTTAATTTCCGAACCAAGTCTCGGAAGTCCACCCTCTCCTGAGCGCTGAAGAATATGGTCAGGTGCTCGCCCTTAGAATCATAGCGAGCCTCTAGTGGCTTCATCTTTAACCCAAGTTGGGCTGCCATTTCATTGCACCTGCTTAAGGCTTCTTTTTCCAAGTTCCGCCGAACTTCCTCTAAATCCTCCTCCTCAGCCTGGCGTACTACCATCATCAATTGCTCGCCTGGTTGAGACGGGGCTTCAAGAGTAACGACTTTAGCCACGTCTAGACCACGACCAGTATCCACCACTACATAGTCGTTCACTTGCAGGGATATCTCACCAGCATCACAGTGGACTAATTTACCTCTAGAGCGGAATTTAACTCCAATTATGTTATCCATCGAGATATATTATATTCTAAACTCTGCAATGATATTCTCATTCAGGATTTTATACTCAGTTTTTTTCTGGGTAAATTGAGCATCAGCCATTCCAATGCTAAACGGGGATTAACATTCTTAGAGATTTTCTCCTGTAGCAAGCAAAGATTAGCAAGAAACCCTTTAATCTCGCTCAGACTTAATCCCCTGGCTTGTTCTTCCAGAGCTATCTCATAATCTACATTGATGATGGCCTCCTTGCAACCACCTTTAATGAGCATCAAATCACGCCACCAGTCGAGCCAAATCTCTATTATTTCTGCCCCGGCTCTCCGGTTCTGGCTAAATTGGCTTGCTAGCTCCTGGGCATAGGCAAACCTTTGCCCTAAGCTCCGACTTGTCGGAGTTAATAAGGAGAACAGCTTGGCTATCTTTTGGGATCGCTGCTCTAATATATCGTCATTTGCCAAAGCGGACAATGCCCAGCCAAGGCGCCCATGGCACAATTGAGTCAAAAGCTTCGCTTTATTAGCATCAACGTTATATGAGTTGACGAGTATCTCTTGTACTCGCTCTGATGGCACAGGCTTCAATTCCAGCCGCTGACAACGTGAAATAATTGTCGGCAAGAGGTGCTCCTCCTCAGCAGCTAATAAAAGCCAAACTACCCTTTGCGGTGGCTCTTCTAATATCTTGAGCAAGGAGTTAGCCGCCTCAGTAGATAGATATTCAGCGTCATCAATGATAAACACTTTACACTTACCCTCATACGGTGGCAGGTTGGCTAAGCGTTGCAGCCCTCGAATATCATCAATGCCAATCTCCGTTTTAGAATCCAGGCCAATAGGGGTGACATCAGCGTGCTTGCCCTCCAGGATTCGCTGGCAGGAACGGCATTGACCGCAAGGCAGCTCAGGGCCATCGCAATTTAGGGCTTGAGCCAAA
>JAUWYE010000157.1 GCA_030615965.1 Dehalococcoidia bacterium
GGTATTTATGCCCATAATGTTGCTTGCACACCATTTCCTCTGGATAGATTTCGTGCCACTTTAGGCAAAGAGGACTCTGCCCTATTGCGACAGGCTGAACAAGATATCCTGACAATGAGCCCGGTTGACGATGATGACAGGATTAAGCAAAGATTGGATTACTTCTTTTGGGAAAGACTCCCTACCACTAATCTAGGTATGGCAATAAAAGAAGTGAAGCCGGTAGGTGGACGGCGTAAGGTAGCCGCTCTAAATAAATTTGCTGATACTTATGAGCAGCCTTTATCCAAGTGGGTGGTGATTGGTGATAGTATCACCGATTTCAGGATGCTTCAGGCAGTGGAGAAGGCGGGAGGGTTAGCCATTGCTTTTAACGCTAATGAGTATGCCTTACCCTACGCAACTATGAGCCTGGCCTCTACATCCATTAGCGACCTGATGGAAGTGTCAGAGGCGTGGCAAAAGGGTGGTCGCAGAGGAGCCGAGAAAATAGTAAAGGAGAAAGAGGAAATCGGAGGCACGGGGGACGGGGGCTACTTCCATTGGATATCTGGAAGCAAAGATATAGATGAGGTCATCGAGGTTCATAAGAGAATACGCCGCCTGGTCAGGCAAGAGGCGGGTAAACTAGGTTGACCATTATCACATAGCAATATATTTTTGATAATACACTTGACAACATATATTTATAGTGATATATTAGAGGTATGTATAAAGAGAAGAAGGATGTATGGGTATTCCATTGCTCTCGGTGTGGTCATGAGTGGATTCCCCGCAATCCTAACAAGGAACCACGTGTCTGCCCTAACCCTAAGTGTCATAGCCCATATTGGAAAAAACCAAGAAAACGGGGGAAGACCGATAAGTAATTTTTTTATAACTGTCAATAAATGTTTAATACTTCATATTGACAATGGCGTGATGAGGTTTTAACAATACAGAAGAACTATTTAATTATAACATGATGGAGGTAAAATGTCATGCCTACAATTATCGCTGTTCGTAGTGCAGAACCTTGGCGACGGCGGCTTTTTCTTCCAGCGTATACAGTAGCCGATACTGCCCGCTATGCTAGGACAACACCTCAAACTGTTTACTATTGGCACTTTGGAGGGCCTACAATTGGGCCTGCACTCCCTGGCAGGGAACATCGTAGACCTTTATCTTACCTTGAACTTATCGAGGTAGCATTTGTTACAACATTCCGAGCACTCGGTTTATCTTTACAGAAAATCCGCAAAGCAAGGGAGTATGCAGCACAAACTCTAAATTCCGAGTTTCCCTTCGCAGAACTCAAATGGAAAACTGAAGGTCAACACATGCTACTCGACCTATGGAAAAGCGAGCCTGATTTTGAAGGTAAGCGATTAATCATAGGAGATGCTGACGGCCAAGTTACTTGGCAAGATATGGTAGGAGATAGATTTGCAGAATTCGATTATCAACATGACCTAGCTTTGATTTGGCATGTGGCGGGTAGACAATCCCGAGTAACTATTGACCCCCGTATTGCATTCGGTGCACCTATGGTAAGGGGTATTGCTACATGGGTATTGAAGGGACGCTGGAAAGCTGGGGAAAGTATTGAAGATATTGAAGAGGACTTCCAACTAGACAAGAGTGGAATTGAGCAAGGACTGCAATTTGAGGGTATTAAGGTTGCAGTATGATTTTATTCTTCGACAGAAGCATTGGAACCGTTGTTCCCCAAGTTCTTCTATGGAAATCTTTAAGATTTCCGATTCAAGTTGAATACCATCAGCGACACTTTGCTATGGAGGAGCAAGATGATATTTGGCTTAATCAGGTTGGACAGTGGGGATGGACGGTAATTGGTCACGATAGTAGTTACCATAAAAAGCCTAGTGAATTATCTGCGATAAAACAATACCAGATTGGCTGCTTCTATCTATGGGGCAGTGAAGCTTTAAGGTGGGAAAAACTTAAATGTTTTGCTCGTGCCTATCACCGCATAATTGAGGCTGAGGCTAATACATCGAAACCATTTATCTATAGAGTAAACCAGAGGGGTCTACTCCGCCCAGTGCCTATTCCTTAAATTACTTGTGGTGTGTCAAAGGTATAACCCCCACTACTTTTGAGGCAACTCACTGACTTTTAGGGCAAGTGGCACTTTGGGAAATAAAGGAGGGGATTAGTGGTAACCAAGAATATACGGTTCAAAGAACATGATATTAAGAAGATAACTGGCAAGCAATTCGGGTTACTCGGAATTAGATTCATTGATGACCAAGGTAATGAGTTTGTTTGGTGGCCGAAGTGGGATGATGTCCGACTCATCCTCTTCCTATCGATATTTACGGAATGGGCTAATGAAGGGCCTTACAAGTGGTCAGAAATGGAAGCCTTCCTAAAAGAATTGGAGGAAATTCCAAGAAATGTAGCAGCTTGGGTGGGTACTGAATTACCAAAGGCGAGGGAACAGCTCAAAAGCTTGATTGACCAAGGAAAATTCGATGAGGTTGCCGGAATTCTTAATAAATCCGACCTCCAAAAAGTGACGGATTTGTATGCCACTAAATCTAGTCTAGGATAAGCCCACAAAATCACTTTTGATACAACTGCCTTACTTTTGATACAGAAGGCACTTATGATGCAAAGCCCTTGATAAGGGGAAGGGGATAAAGGGGATAGGGTTCAATGAGTAATATTGAAGTAGTTGGGCTGGGGGCGCTAAATATAGACCATATGTATCGGGTAGAGCGCATCCTTGATGACGGGGAAACGGTGGTAAATGAGGCAAAATCATTCCCCGGTGGCTCAGCCGCTAATACAATCTATGGTCTGGCCAAGCTTGGGGTGAACACCGGCTATACTGGCGTTGTTGGTGGTGATGCTGAAGGTAAAATACTGCTCCAGGATTTTCAGAAAGTTGGCGTAGATACCAGTCAAATCAGGGTAAAGCCGGCGAGGACAGGCTCAGTGTTGTGCCTTAGTGATAGACTGGGTAGGCGTTCTCTTTATGTCGTGCCTGGCGCCAACAGCCTGCTGACTATGGACGACCTGGATTTAACCTATATAAACCAGGCGAAGTGGCTCCACCTCTCCTCCTTTGCCGATGACAGACAGTTCAAAGTATTGCTTGAGTTGATAGATAGGTTGGCTGCATCGGTTAAGCTTAGTTTTGCTCCCGGGGTGCTACACGCTATCAAGGAGTTGGCGATTCTTAGCCCGATATTAAACAGGACTCACCTTCTCTTTGTTAACCAGCGTGAGATACGGCACCTGACCGGGGAGGATGTTATCG
>JAUWYE010000156.1 GCA_030615965.1 Dehalococcoidia bacterium
ATTGAATTCTAACCACGGGGGTCGCTTTGTTCCATAATTTATCAAGTTGATAATAATCACGCTCTAACGGGGCAAATATATGAACAATAACCGAACCAAAATCAGCAAGCATCCAACCTGAGTCAGGAGTCCCTTCGTTATGATGAGTTACGACGCCTTTAGTTCTCAACACTTCATAAATACCCTGCCAGATAGCTTCAATATGCCGCTTGGTATCTCCAGTGCAAATAACAAAGTAATCCGCGAAAGAGCACAAGGCTCTAACGTCCAGCATAGCAATATCCGTTGCTTGCTTCTCAGAAGCAAGTTCGGTAGCCAAGCGCGCTATTTCCTCCGCTTCCAGAAAGGCAGTAACCTCCTTCCATATTATACCATTTATGGCAACATTTGACCAAGACCATCTTGCCATGTATATTTTGAATATAATGTACCCTGCATTAGAACTCTACTGCAATACTACTCTACTTGCAAATTTGAGAACGAAATTTTTCAGTTTGCAATATATCTGCTATAATTAAAACGAGGATAAAGATATGCAAGTAAAATGGTGGCGTAGCAGATTTTTTTACCTGCTGCTTCTAGCAGTGATAGTTGCTCTGGTACTCGTCTCCATGCCCCGTGAGGGGCCTGAGCCAGTAGCCTTGGCTGATTTTGTCAATGAAGCCAAACCACAACAGCTCGATACCATTGGATACTGGCAAGAGGGGCAGAAGCTCGTTGGCTTGGAAGATGCGGAAGTTATATGTTGGACTCAATATACAAAAACTCCCGAGGAGCTGAGTAAACTTCTTAAAGAAGAAGGCGTAAATGTCAATGCAGGGAAGAAGCTCGAGTCTAATTTCGATGGTGCTGCACTGGAGGCCGATGGTAAGCTTGATGATGAGCACAAGGTAACTCAAGCGGAATTCATGGTTCTAGCCAAAAAAGGGCAAATTGACACCATTCTACAAGATGGTGATACTCTCGAGGGCTTGAAAGATAGCAAAATCACAATTACAGCGGCATTTATTGGTGATACCAATGCCCTGCGTGATTACCTGGAAAAAGAAGGGGTAATCCTGGGAGCAGAAGGAATAAAAATCGACGTTAAACCTAGTGGCGTTGATTGGGGAACGATAGCACTAACAGTCATTCTACCCATTGTGCTGCTTGGGGCATTATTTTACTTCTTATTCTTCCGTGCCGCCCGTGGCGCTGGCACACAAGCCTTCAATTTCGGCAAAAGCCGTGCCCGATTAAGTATCGACAAGAGGCCCGATGTAACTTTCGCCGATGTCGCTGGAACAGATGAGGCAAAAGAAGAGGTTCAAGAAGTAGTGGAATTCCTCAGGTCCCCCCAGAAATTCCAGGCACTGGGGGGACGCATACCCCGAGGAGTGCTCCTAGTAGGGCCACCAGGAACAGGTAAGACTTTACTGGCTAAAGCTATAGCTGGAGAGGCCGGGGTCCCCTTTTACTCTATTAGTGGCAGCGAATTTGTGGAGATGTTTGTGGGCGTGGGTGCTGCGAGGGTCAGAGACCTGTTTGAGCAAGCCAAGCGTAATGCACCATGCCTTATATTTATTGATGAAATAGATGCCGTTGGCCGACACCGTGGTGCTGGCTTAGGTGGAGGGCACGACGAAAGGGAGCAGACCCTCAATCAAATTCTGGCTGAGATGGATGGCTTTGATACCAGTGCCAACATCATCGTCGTGGCCGCCACCAATCGCCCCGACATCCTCGACCCAGCCCTTCTGCGCCCCGGTCGTTTTGACCGCCACATTGTCATCGATCTACCCGATATGAAAGGCCGCAAGGCTATTCTGGAGGTACATGCCAAGGGCAAACCGCTGGCCAAAGGAGTTAACCTCGAAACGGTAGCTAAGGAAACGCCGGGATTCAGCGGCGCTGACCTTGCTAACTTAATCAATGAAGCAGCCATTCTAGCTGCCCGGCGCAACCGTAAAGATATCACATTAGAGGAGCTGGAGGATGCTGCCGACCGCACTATAGCTGGACCGGAAAAGAAAAGCCGTGTAATAAGTCCCAAAGAAAAGGAAATAATTGCTTACCACGAAAGTGGCCATGCCTTGACTGCCAGGATGTTGCCTAATGCTGACCCTGTGCATAAGGTTTCTATTGTCGCCCGAGGGGTGCTGGGGGGCTGGACACGATTCCTGCCATCCGAAGACCGTCATTTATGGACTAAGTCTCAGTTTGGTGATAGATTGGCAGTGAGCTTGGGCGGACGCGTTGCCGAGGAAATTACCTTCGGAGAAATGACTACCGGTGCCCAAAACGACTTAGAGCAAGCAACTAAGCTAGCTAGAAAAATGGTCACCGAGTATGGCATGAGTGAGAAATTGGGCCCGCGGACCTTTGGTCAAAGGCAGGAACTCGTCTTTCTCGGTCGTGAGATCAGCGAACAGAGGGATTACAGCGATAAGGTAGCCCAAGAAATCGATGAAGAAGTGCACAATATTATCCAGCGGGCCTACGATACCGCCAAGAAAATTCTGACCAAGAATAAAGGAAAACTAAAACAGCTAGCTGAAGAGCTTATAGCTCATGAAACTCTGGATGAACCTGAGCTCGACAAAATATTTGAAGGCTTAGCACCACAGCCAACCCCCAGCTAAATCAAAAAGCAAAGGTCAAGTCAAGATTCAAATTTTTTGATTTTCTTTCAGGGAGCCAAGCTGGCTACTTTCTTTGGCGACAATATCTTCATCTAGCTTGACAAATAGCGGTTGGGGTTGGTGAAGTTTCTGCCCCGGAGGTAAAAACTGAACTTTCCAACCTGCTTCCTTCACACTACCATCAAATCCAAGGAAGGAATGAAGCCTTTCGGAGCTGAAGGGGAGGAAGGGATAGAAAATAGTTTTCAATGCTGCTAGCACAGCGAGTATTGTATAGACGGATTTAGCCGAAGTCTCTCGTTCCGTTTTGATTGTCTTCCAAGGAGCTTGTTCATCAAGATAACGATTAGCTTCCTGGGCTAGAGACATAGCCTCCTTGACCGCCCCTTTAAACTCGCAGCGATAAAGCAATTTATCCACACCGTCTAACGTAACTTCAGCCCCATGAAGCAAGCCCTGGCTGCGTTCATCCAGTTCGCCAGGCGCAGGCACAGCTCCATCGAAATTGCGATAAGCAAAGGTGAGAATACGATGAGCTAAATTACCATAGGTGGCTACCAACTCATTATTATTACGACGAAGGAATTCACGCCAGGAAAAATCGCTGTCCCCGGTCTCAGGCATATTCACTGCCAAAGTATACCTCAAAGAATCTGGCTCATACCGTTC
>JAUWYE010000011.1 GCA_030615965.1 Dehalococcoidia bacterium
GATGCCGTCTCATTGAGGCGGCGTCTGTCGTTTCTGGTACTCTTCATAGTCTTTAAGTAGTTTCTTTCTGGTGTGATCCCAAGACACATAATAGGCAGTCCAAAGTAGTATATATCGACCTCTATCAGCTAACACTACAACATAATCTTCATCATAGAACCATAAGACTATTCTTCCCTCATTCCTTCTTCTCGCATTCCCACGTATATTTGACCAGCATCTGATCGAATCATCGTTATAGTGTTCGATTATAGGACACGGCCAACGGATTCTTTCGCATCTTCGGAGGTCCGGCACACGTTTATCTTCCTCTTTGCCTTCCGATGTTATGTGCCAGAAAGTTGCTTCCTTTCCGTCCAAGAGCGGATACCGCTTAAGTCTTATAGCTTTGTTCTGGAACTGCGGTTTAGAATCTATGAAGTCAACTTTGAAATAGTCATATACTGTCTCTATGTATTGCTTCCAGTCGCCATTATATTCCTGCAAAAGTACCAAAGGCGGTAGCCATTCAGGGGCATTGCTCATGCCTGCCTCTCCGTGGCTTGCCACACAAAGAGATTAACTTTACTCTCGCGCAGTAAGTTAGTTCTAGTGAGGTTGTAGCCTGACCTCTTGCGCATTCTTTCTACAAGAGCAACTTTAGCGGAATTGCTGCTTAATCCACGGTTAACATAGGATACAATTCCCACAAGTAGGTCAGTCAGCTGTAGAGGTTCTACTTCGTGTGAGCGCACAGTCTGCACCCGCTCTATGATTTGCCGCTCAAAATCATAGATGTTATTGCACAGCACGTCATGCAGCTTAGCAATCTTTGCAGCACTCCTTGTATCTTTGATGTCCACATAGATTCGGTAGCGGCTTTGAGGCTCAAGGATAACCTTGAGCATATCGAAATACATCTTGTAATACCACGTATCATGTGTCTGCTCATAAAGTTCATGTTGCAGCTTGGATTTGTCCTGTACGACAAGCGCACGGAAGTGCAAGTCCGCATTATCAAAGAAGTAATCCAGTAACGCTAGGTAGAAATCCTGTTTGGCGGGTGACACCTTACCCCACTTGAATTCGAATTTTCGAGGAAGGCCATGCTGTGCCTTAACCTCGCGAATATGCACTGATATTTCGCGGGTCTTTTCCAACGGACACCAGACAGCCCCCAGCACCATTACTGGCTGGCGGTCCCTTTCCAGGTGACAGCTTTCGTCACAGTACACGTTGTATGTTGGGCTCATATCACCTTCTCCACAAGCTTCTCGGAATCCTTCACTTGTCCGCATGCATCCCCAAAGCCTCAAAAAGTATAGCTGAGTTTAACGAACTGAGAACTGAACGCAATCGCTGCCTGGTATAACGTAGCCCAGTCGCTCTTGCCAGGTTGGTTCATTGTATTCCCGCACCTACTTTCTGGTCTTCACCATTGATGCCGCATCACAATATTAACCCAAAGCCACCTTTCCTAACAAGCGGAGCATCTGCTTGAAGCCTGAGGCCATCGCGCCTGTCTCAACCTTTTGCCGGAATATGTCGTATACAGTGCAAGTCAGTGTGCCCACGATTGACAATTGGCACCGCTAATCTTATAGTAGTGTCAACAACCCTGAGGAGTCAAGTCATGACCAATCGTAATTCCAGGCTGGAGCTGGGCACCCTCGAGAACTGGTTATGGGAAGCAGCCTGTGTCATCAGGGGCCCCATTGATGCTACCAAATTTAAGGATTATGTCCTTCACCTTTTCTTGCTCGAGAACTTCGTGGACCACAAAGTCGTGTAAGTCAATACAAATGTGCTTCGTGTCGACCAATGATATAATAGCAAGTGGGAGCGGAAGTATCTGCAGATGACGGAAGCAACACGACTGAGACGAGAACTGCCGACACATGAGACGGAACTCTTGACGCGCGGGTTCATATTTGCGTGCACGGCGAAGAATGAGTCCGAATGCCTGAACGGCCCTCTATTTGCTACAAAAAGCGTCTATGGCCCAATAGTTATCAGAATCAGGAAAGGCGACCTGCTGTTCTTGAATAATCTGGACACGAATGTACTGCACGGAGTGTTTAGGGCAGTTTCAGACGGAGGATTCCGTGTCAGTCCTGATGCCTTTGGCGGGAGGTATCCCTATCAAGTGGAAGTAGACCCTGTAAGCGAAATCCTAGCCCTTAGTAATGCGAAGAAGGTACTGAAGAAACTGGACGTGAAGAGAAATACGCCGCTGTTTCATGAGAAACTGGTTCAGCTGTTAGATGCCTTCGTTCGAGATGCACCGCTTTCGCTAAAGGAACAACGCCGAACTCCCGCCGAAGGGCCAATACAGGACCTGATAAGAACTATACACAACAGCCATGCTGAGGTAGATATTGAGAACGAAATCCCTCTTGTTGATGCTACGACTCTTTGGGATTTCCCCAAGCAGAGTTACGGTCTCGTACCAAAAGGCAATAATAAATATGCAGGAGTCACCCCGGCACTCATAATATACAATTTGGTCTGGCGATACACAAACCCAGGAGATTTGGTCGTGGACCCCATGTGTGGGAGCGGCACGACAATCGACGTATGCAAAGAAGAAAAGAGAAGGGTGATAGGCTATGATATATCGCCTACACGTTCAGACATAATACAAAACGATGCAAGGGAAATTCTCCTCGACAACAATTCGGTGGATATGGTGTTCATAGATTCGCCTTACGGGGATAATGTGAGATATAGTGAGCACCCTGACGACATTGGTCATATCTCCAGCGAATCCGAAGAGTTCTACAATGAACTTGAGAAGGTAATGTATGAAGCATTTAGAGTTCTGAAGGAGGGCAAGGTATTAGGTTGGTTAATCGGTGATCAATGGGTGAGGAATCAATTTACTCCTGTTGGCTTCAAGGTATACGAGAGGCTGTGTAAGTATTTTGAACCGATGGACATAGTGTGCGTGTCCAGACGGGGTCAGCACTCTCACACGGGTATGTGGTTGAATCGGGCACGGAGATTGAATTTCTATCTACGAGGCTTCAAGTACCTAATCATCATGAAAAAATCATCGGGGAAGCCAGTGTCAAAAAAGGCCCGCAAGATTGAATGGACGCATTACAAAAGGGGACAATAATGAGAGACCCAAAGCTTGCTATTAGAGATTTGATTGCGAGCATTGAAAGCGGAAAGACACCTGCCGGCGAGGCATGGGGACAGATTAAAGAGACAAAAGAAAAGTACGTCGCACAGCTGGGACAGCAATCATGGAACTCGTTCATCGGGCACAGGTTTCAAGGTGTCATTCATGCGATCCTCAAGGGCTATGTTAAGAAACTGCGTGATCAAAGTCAAGATTTCAAAGGGCTTGAGGTTCTAACGGCTGAAGAAGCGAAAGGTGATGAAGTCATTATGAGAAAACTGGCTGTGAAGTACGGCGATTTTCTACTACTTCCTGACGTTGATTCGGCAATAGTCTGGATAGATCCTGAACAGAGGTGGGAGTCAACGATACTGGCTATTATTTCATGTAAGACCAGTCTGAGGGAGAGAATAGCACAAGCTTGTTACTGGAAGCTCAAACTGTTGTCGTCAGACGTACAAAAGGGAATTCGCGTATTTCTCGCTACTGCTGACAATGATGATGACTTTAGTATTAAAGAGGAAGTTAAGCGCTTCGACGGTAAGAGCAGAGACAGAGTAATTTCAGAATATGAGCTTGATGGTGTCTATGTCCTAAGAGAAGATTTTAGGGTAGATTGGGAAAGTACCAAAGTAAAGCGATTCGAGCGTATATTTGGTGATATAGTCCAGTTAATAAAGGAAAAACCCAATCTATAAGTGCAATTATTTACTATAAATATTACTTGTTACTCAATAGAAATGAGTTTCAGGACTCTAAGAATCACAACTACCTATTGACTGGAATTAGGCTATAGGAGTTTCGAATTTAATCCCCAATTTGTCAGCTAGTATCTGCTTGAGTACATATACTTGTATGTGTGAACCTGGTACATCAGGCGGAGCAAGGAGCATATATATAGCCTCACCATTTTTACTCGTTTTACGCAACTTCCTTTTAGAACCAGCTAAGTCGCTAATCTCCGCTCCATTTTCAAGATTGCATTCCCAACAGACTACACCTGCCAAGCGTGAAAACGTATGGTCTCTGAAGTGATGAGTTAGTGCCTTCTTGAATTCGACATATCTCAAATTACCTTCCTCAAGCCCACCACTACCAGATTCTAATATACATAGTGCATCAATTCCTGCGCTTGTCGAATAATCCAGTATTCTAAATGGGAAAAGGCCAGGCTTTACGGCAGATACTATTGAATAAATTATGAGAACTTCAGCTTCCTGCCTAGGCTCCATTAAAACCACCGTGGGTTTATCAAGACAACTATATTTCCCCACCCTTTTAGTCTTAGCATAATTGAATCTATTGCGTATATCAGACTTTTCTTGTGCTTCAGTTCGTTCGATTCTACTTTGCTGCTTCATATAATCTATTTCTTCTTGGTAAGCCTTATAGTGCAAGTCAGATTGAATTCTCTCTCTGAATATTTTTTGTACGGCTTGTTCCACCTTAACTAGAAAATTCCCATCAGTGTTTCCGATGCTAGCCCTATTTGCAGTTAAGTAGAAGTCCTGACAGTTAACGAACGCATGATATAAAGTATACTCACTTTTTTCTGCAATCCATTCATTAACCCTCTGACTTGGGTCTAGTGGAATGTAATCTTTACAAACATACAGTCCATATCGTTCTGTTACGGTGTAATGCCATCGTTCCTTGGTTCTCCCAGGTCGAGAAAGCATTTGATTGTAATCTCTTTTGACTGAGTCACCTTCTAGATAAAATACGATATCTATCTTACTTCCGGGATAACCTTCTAATGTCTGCGATGCGTAAACCCATTTATTCACATAGTAATTTGGCCAACTGTCTTTCCACTGACTCTTAAGTTTCTGGATATTATTGGACACTGGAGGAAAAACATGTCCAAATTTGATATGCTCTGGCTTGTCTTTACCAAGCCCTTGTAACTCAAGTATTTTATTTTTATGTACGTCAATATTGAACTCCAGTTCAACTGAACCAAATTTGGTGAACCAGAGAATGTAATCTAACACCGCTTCATGACGGAAATATTCTTTATCATCCGTCTGATAACCCCTAATGGTTATTCCTGTAAATGTTTCCTTCCCTTGCTCTATTTGGTCTGTCCACTCGAAGTCAGGCAACTCGTCTTTCATCACAGCATCCGCTTTGAGTAAACTGTTTATCGGTTCATGCATTTCTGAACAGACATGCCAACTAGATCCGTCAGCCTTCTTTGAAATGCTCTCTACTTCAAGCACCCTGCATTTCCAGTATGTTTTTGTCCCATGCCCTTTCTCTCCTACCCGCTTACCTCTCTTTGTTTCTGAGATTTCATCGGTTAACTCAGGGGAGTCCGATAAATTCCAGAATGCATGGAACCGCTCCTCTGATAAACCGATTCCATTATCCCATATCACTATTACAAGCTCTTTATCAGCTCTCTTGGCTTCTTCATAAACCTTAATTCGGATATTTGTTGCGCCGTGGTCAAGTGAATTACTAATAGCTTCTCTGAATATTTCCCTGGGGTCTGTAAAATTTCTTACGATCTCACGAAAGATAGGGACGTACTTTATTATTGGTTTGTTTTTCTTTCTCTCAGCAGTTTGCATATTGGTACTCCTATAAAAGTATTTGAATCACTCAAAGAAAGTAGTGTACTCTAAATTCCAGGGACACCATACCAATTAGGCCTACTATAAATCAGGTATCATGTCCCCAGAATACCCACAAACCTCTACCATAAACCTGGCATAGCAAAGTACCAAGTTTCACATTTAAGATTCTTTACTACTTCTTACAGGCGATTACAGTCTTCAATGTGTCCTCATTGTTTACTAGGGTTATTGGGCACGCACATTCGGGTAACTCGCACACGTGAGGGCAATACCAACTATTTCGGGGCCAAGCGTACCGCTTCCAGATAATGCGCGACAGCGTTATCTTTTCCTCCCGAAATACCGTACTTCCGAACACAAACTTTTGGAATTCCCGTGCGATTTCCGGTACCAGCTCAAGATGGTTTACTAGGGTGAATACCCACGATGCTACATCCGCAATTTCACTCTCAAGAAACCTCCGACGCCAATACGGGGCGTGGCCTTTCAGCTCTCCCCCTACATAAGTATAACTTCGTACTATCGCGTCAGAGACCTCTCCTACCTCCTCAAGCAGATGGAATGCTATATCTTCTAAATCAATATGCTCCAAGTTTGCTTCGTAGATGTCATTAAACATTTTCTGCCATTCATCCACTGTCGGTGGTTTCTCTACGCTATGCATGCTGGCGTATTCTTCCAACTTGTTTAGTTGCTTCTTTTCCCTAGCCTTGCTTCGCGTTTCCACCTTATGTATAAGGCAATCGCAGGAGTCAGCGTGTACATCCTCGATTCTTCCTGTCTCTTGAAAGCGGCGCCAGAAACAGACAGGGCATAACCTTGGATATTTATTCCAAATTATGTCGGAGAATTTAATCTCATTACGAACACGAATCGTAGATTCTTCTATTCCATGAGGATTTGATGCTGGGCCTAATGGGATATTGGTCTTGCCCACGAACGTAAACAACCACATCGCGAAGTCCGCAATCTCCTGGAATAGCTTTTCCCCGGGTTTGAATTTGCGGACTTCCTCCCCGATGGAGGCCGCATGGTGAGTGGCATGGAGCCATACGTCATAAACAGATCGGCTCTCGTCCTGTTTGCTATAGATACCAGCCACCGCCGTTAAGAATTCATCTAGGGGTAGGTGGCCAACTTTACCTCTGGTGATTTTCATGCCTTCCTCCTATGCCCGCACAAGTTGAGATTGAGACTCGACTTCTTCGCTCCGAACTCTCTCAAGTACGGTTACTTGACGGCGTGAGCACTTTAAACCTTTCTCTCCTTCAGGACAGTGACCCCGCGTTACACACAATGGTCCAGCAGACTGGAAGATATCTGGCGCGACCTTCATCAATTCGCTATGCATAAGCAAGGCGACTTCCCGAAATTCCCAGTCCTCGACTTCACATTCTCTCTGAGCCAATAGGTTCAATAAGGAGCGAGCGTTCATCGTTGTGACGATTCTAGTATTAAATGCAGAAGGCAAAACATAGCGTGCCGATCCCTTAGAGATTCCGCCTCGAACAAAACGTCTATATAGTTCTTGGCATCGCTTCATTATGTCTTGGTATTCTTCCGCCAATTCAGGATGTTGTTGGATTTCGGGAGGTGTTGTGAATTGCAGTCGGGATGAATCGTTTCGCTGCTGACTTAATTGAGAGTGTGACGCAATCCTATGTCTCACTAATTGATGAGTAAGTACACGACTAACTCCTGAAATTGTAAATGTGAAACTTGCGTGTTCCAATGGACTATGATGATTCTTATCAATAAGACTTCTAAGGATTCGCTGAACATCTTCATGGCTAAGTTCAGCACGTACCGCTTCATAGTCTAGATTGCGAATGCAAGCTCGGGCAGCAACTGCAACTGACAGTTCTGGATTAGGCGTATGATTCACCAGTTTAACCTGAATCATGCTATTCACCTCCTTTTACGTTAAATCTGTGACGCAACAAATGCTGGATTATCAGAGCGAACGACAAGGTAGCCACGACTAGCTAATGACCGGACTCGTTCTGTTAATTCTTTGATAAGGGTTGCCTCTTCAACGTTGCTATGAACCTTAGAGTGTGCTGAACGCCTCACTAGGTCACCATGGCGCTCAACTATGTTAAAATTCTTCCATAGGTCATATACGGAATGGAACTCCCAATAGTGAGTGGTCTGACCACTAGGCCTGCGCCGCTCTAGTCGGATATAGATGTTTCTAGCACTATATGATGCTCGATCAGGCTCATCCAAGCATTTTACAAACTGTTCTGTTCCAGGTAAAAGGTCATATTTATTGAAATCGCTCCTCTTTGCCCAAACGACTTCTCGCACTGCCTTTTCAGCAGCATGAGGTGGCACTCCTCCCCTCACAATTACACTTTCAAAACCTAATACTATTGAATGAATGATGCCTTTCTTGGAATGATAAATATTACTTTGCACATGCGGAAGAAGCCGAACGGTTCTTATTTCGGCTCCAAGTTCCTCGTGGATCTCTCTAATTAGAGCATCGTGGGGGGTTTCCTCTAGCTTGACTTTACCCCCTGGTAACTCCCATTTTAAGTGGGCCTCGGGCAATTCCGGTTGGTATCGTCTTGCTAGCAAAATTTGTGTGTCACGAACAATAGCAGCTGCAACCACTAGAGTAGGCCCGCGCTCAGTCACACTATCACCTTCCCAACTTTTACCGCATTATACAACACGGAGGGGAAGTAGTACACGACTTAAACCATCTTTTAATATTATACCATCTAAGAAGACAAAAGGTGAACTAAGCCATCTTTCTGGCACATACCCGAACTTCTTCAAATTGCCCTTGCTTTGCTTAGACAGTGATACCGCCATCATGGTTAGAACTGCCAAAGTAGTATGAACATTGATACGCTCAAAACCCCGGAACTGGTGCTTCGCTAGTCTTCTTGTCTCTTTAAGCCTAGAATTACCACAAATTCCAGGGACACCGTACCAATCAGGCCTACTACAAATCAGGTATTATGTCCCCAGAATACCCCCAGTCCTTCAAATTCTCTGCAGCTTATAGAATCCCTTTTCCTGCTCAACAAAGGAGAACAAACCACGCTCGCTAGCCTGTTTTAAGGTCTTGGTAACAGCCTTCTTCTCATGTTCTTCCCATATGGCCAAGATGCCGCCGGGTTTCAGAACGCGGTGTAACTCGTCTAGAGTACGTTCCTTGGGAAACTCATGAAAGGCGTCAGAGATATAGACGACGTCAACACTGTCATCGGGTAGGCGAGTAGAATCGGCGCTTGACAGGAAGACCTTCAAGTTTTTCAAGAGCCTCATTTTTGCTCTCATCCAGAGGATTACCACATGGAGCGGTTCATTATCCAGAGCGTAGACTTTACCCCTTGGTCCCACCAGGCGGGCGGCGGCAATTGAAGAAGTCCCCATACCAAATCCTTCATCCAAGACCACGTCTCCCTCCTTAACACCAGCCCGCTGCAGCCACTTTCTCCGCCACCTGGGGTTTCGGAATATCTCAGTGAATGGCCAGAAAATGAGGATAAAGCCACTATAGCCAATAAACAACCACCATGGAGCTACTCTTCTTCCCCAGACGATTTTAAAGATGATCCAGAGGATAGTGATGACTAAGTGGTATGCTACTATCCCAACACCTACCCACTCTAATGGACTTAATTCCTGCCACTGTGGCATTGATTAACCTCAACTTTCTTTCTACTTATTTTAGCACTATTCGTCAACCTCTCCCTCTGTACCCCCTTTTTCTGTGAATTCCAGGGACACCATACCAATTAGGCCTACTACAAATCAGGTATTATGTCCCCAGGATACTCTATAGTACGAGACACGTAGAAGCACGTTTGAAGAGATCTGGCAGTGTCTAATACTTGATTTTGTTACCCAATATGGGTAATATAATACCCGGAATGGGTAATATCTATGAATGAAAATTTGTTATGCAGTGGTCTCTTCGGCAAAACACGGCAGGTGGTCCTTGCGCTCCTCTATGGGCGAGCGGATAGCTCTTTTTATACCAAACAAATACTGGACGCTGTGAAAATCGGACGGGGAACGGTGCAGAGGGAGCTGAAAACCCTGACGGATACTGGCATCATCATCCGGGAAGTTCAAGGGAGGCAGGTATATTATCGAGCCAATACCCGGTGCCCTATCTTCGATGAGCTTAAAATCATCGTGAGGAAAACCTTCGGCATGGCTGATGTCATCAGACAGTCTCTGGCGACTAATGCAGATAAAATACGGGTAGCTTTTATCTTCGGCTCCATTGCCAGGAGCGCCGATGACCGAAGAAGCGATATTGACCTGATGGTGGTGGGCAAAATCTCTTTCGGAGACGTGGTTTCGCTACTCTCTCCGGCGGAAGAAAAATTGGGGCGTGAGGTCAACCCTGTTGTTTATAGGGTTGACGAATTTAAGAGGAAAGTGAAAGAGGACCATCATTTCGTCAAGACAGTGCTTGAGGACGAGAAAATTTTTGTGATAGGCGATGAAGATGAGCTTAGAAAACTGGCTGAATGATAAACTGATTGTGAAACATCGCCCCTCGGCAGGTGAAATTGCTGAATTGTTACATATCTGCGACCGTGACCTGGAAGAAGTAGAGATAATCGAACTGAGTCCGGATTGGCGATTAAGTATTGCGCATAATGCGGCTGTTCAGGCTGCTAAGGCAGCACTGGCGGCAGTTGGTTACCGAGCCCGAAAAGAGGGGCAGCATTATCTTGTTCTGCAATCATTGGCTTTCACCATCAAAACAGATCCCGCTACAATCAAGCAATTGGATAAATTCCGTGAAAAACGGAATATCAGCGACTATGAAAGAGCCGGACTGGTCACTGAACAAGAAGCTGAGGAAATGATAGCACTGGCGAAACAACTCCGCGATGATGTTGAGCAATGGCTCCGTGCTCATTATCCTGGTCTTGCCAGGGAGATTTAGATGCCGGTGCATGTGAATCCCAGGGACACCATATCAATTAGTCCTACAAATCAGGTATTATGTCCCCAGAATACCGGCATACAAACTACTCACTGACATCTAAAATAGTAGCTGCTTTCTCAATGAACTTCTCTGCTGAAGCAATAACCGCTTTCGCTCCGGATTGAGAAAATTCAGCCTCATAATCGGCAGCTTCCCGAAGGTTCATGGCATTGAGGAAGTCCCGAACTAACTGAGCGTCCATTTTACTTTCGCCCACAAATAGCGCCCTCAAAGCTACAGCCAGGCAGTAGTGGCTCTTTTCACGGTAGCCCTGGGAGTAGACAAGCGCTCTGGCAGCATGAAACATCGCGTAATAACCTTGTATAGTTGACCACTTGTAACGCTCATTTTCATAACCGGCTTTTGCATCTGACAAGTCACTTCTGGCGACTGAGAGCTCCTTCTTAACCAGTTTTTTGCCTCTGGCGAAGGAAACAATCTTCTTGCTTTCGAGACACTGTTTAAACTCTTGATTCACTGGCAACCTTTTCCCATAGTACTACGCCACGGTCAACTTCTTCCATGAAAGTCCGCTCTGACTCCCCTCCCCCTAATAGCTCGATGGGCGTTCTAATCACTGACTGAATATGAATATTCTCAAATCCCCTGGGGAAATTGAAAGTGCCGATAACATTTGACACGTCTTCCTTGCTGTTCGACACAACGAATAAATCTATATCACTCTCCGAATTGTCCGTCCCAAGAGCACAACTGCCGTATAATATTATGCGGCTTGAAATCTTCTTTAGTTCCTCTACTAACGGTTCAATTAGCAGGAGATTTACCATTTTCTTGAACTCGGTGAGGGCGGCATTAGAGGAATCAATAGAATAGAAATACATTTTGCCCTCTCGTCGGCGCCACACGACTCCAGACGAGAATAACTCATTTAACGCCCGGTTTGCTGAGCCAGTAGATATTCCAAGCTTACGAGCCACTTCTCGTTCATAGAATTCCTGGTCTGAGAATTTCACCAGCAGGCTCAGCACTTTTTGGTTGACTGTACTGATTAAATGTGGCTGTAACATATTCTATTTGCTCCAAATAGTGAGCATGTGCTCATTATAATGAGCGACGACAAAAAAGTCAAGACCTGGTGCAAATTCCAGGGACACCATGCCAATTAGGCCTACTGCAGGTTAGGTATCGTGTCCCCAGAATACCGCAAGGTTCCCAGAATTTAACCTAGTTGGACTGGGTTGATTCTTGTTGCATGGCTTATGCTGTGATAAGCTAAAAACAGGTCAATAGACAATTGGAAGACCTTCTTTAGGAGGCGCGATGTTAAAATATACGGTTATTCTTATTCCCGAAGAGGAAGGGGGCTACTCGGTAGAGGTCCCGGCACTCCCTGGCTGCTACACGCAGGGTGAGACCAAAGAAGAAGCCATTTCTATGGCGAAAGAAGCCATAGAGCTTTACCTGGAATCATGCCAGGCGCACAACGAACTGATTCCCCAGGAGTTCGGTATCGAGTCTCTGATTATAGCAGTGAGGGAGCCTGTTGCTTAGCCAGGAATTCCAGGGACGCCATATCAATAATTAACCCCGCATTACCTTTCCCGATAAAAAAGAAGCCCGCTTGAACTCAATTGCCCCACCAGTATCCATAAATGGTTAACTATTGTTAACGGTTTTGCTATCATATAATCAACAGCGCCAGGGTGAGTAGCCCTGGCCCGACAGTCTCTCTTTTGAAGAGAGACTGTTTCTTTTTGAACTGACTCCGCCGCAATATTATATCGCTTGGCCACAAATTTCAGGGACACTCTACCAACTAGGCCTACTACAAATTAGGTATTATGTCCCCAGAATACCAACGTTGATATAGATTGGCTCTTATCGAACTGGTATCTATCGCTTCAAATCCTGTTCAAGACTATGCTACACTTATTGATGACCGGCAGGGTCAGGGTTAAGGAACTGAGCCCCGCCTAGGAGAGAGATATGGAAAAGGAGATAATCTTTCTGGTAGAGGAGGCTCCGGAAGGTGGTTATACCGCCAGGGCACTCGGACATAACATCTTTACCGAAGCCGATTCCTTTGCAGAACTGAAAAAGATGGTGCAGGATGCCACGCAGTGCCATTTTGAGGCCGAAGAGATGCCCCGGCTCATCCGCCTGCACATGGTAAAGGACGAGGTAATCGCCGTATGAAGCTCCCCAGGGATATGGGCGGTGAGGAGCTCGCTGCCCTCCTGGGCAGGTACGGCTATAAGATAATTCGCCAGACCGGTAGCCATATACGGCTCACATCCACCTCTAAAGGCTTTGAACATCACATCACCATTCCCAGACACAAACCTCTCAGAGTCGGCACTCTGAGCAGTATCGTGAATGAGATTGCTGCTTACCTTGAAATAGAGCGTCAAAAACTGGTCAAAGAGCTGTTTAGGTGAATAAACCCTCACCCAATCCCAGGGACACCATACCAATCAGGCCTACTACAAATCAGGTATTATGTCCCCAGAATACCACCATAGTGGAATTGAAAGCACTTTAGGGGCTTAATCCCAGGGACACCATACCAATTAGGCCTACTATAAATTAGGTATTATGTCCCCAGAATACCAAAAGGGTAAAGGGTATTGACAAGTGGTGTCATATATGATACCATAATGTCGCCCTGTTTAAAATAAATTGATAACAGGGAGAAGACCAAGAAAGGAGGGGCTGAGTATGTTAAGGAGGTTTATGTCCTATGGCGCGCGACAAAAAATCCCTGGAGGCAATTCGACGGAATCCTAGAAATGTGGCTTTGCGCGACTTTGAAGCACTAATAAAACGGTACGGATATATCGAAAAAGAAAAAGGCGCAAGGCATCCAAAGGCTATCATAGGAACGCGTACGATGCCTTACAAAAGAGAAAGTCCAGTTAAATCCTGCTACGTAAAAGAGTTATTAGAGATTATTGAAGAGCAGGAAGCATAACTGGCTAGAGATTACGATTAAGATGGAGATTAAAGATGGTAATTAAAGGCAATATAGAGAAAGAGTTAGAACACTATGCGAAGTTGCCTTACACCGTTATAGTTGAGCAATGGGATGACGGTGAGGGCCCCTATTGGGTTGCCAGGATTGCGGAGCTCCCCCATTGTTTAATACACGCAGATACACCTGAGGAAGCCATAAAGGAGATTCAGGAAGTCAAAATGGATTGGATAAAGTCCAATCTGGAAAGAAGGCTTCGTATTCCTGAGCCGAGACCGCGCAAATATAGTGGTCAAATCAGACTCAGAATTTCGCCTTCACTTCATAAACTACTTGCATATAGAGCTGAAACGGAAGGAATGAGCCTAAATCAATATATGGCTACGTCACTGGCAACGTCAGTTGGTATAACCAAAGATCCCACTCACTTGAGAAAGGCGAGAAAAAACACTCTGACAAAGGTGTAAGAATTCCAGGGACACCATATCAATTAGGCCTGCTACAAATCAGGTATTATGTCCCCAGAATACCCCTGAACCCTCTTCAAAACGACGTAAGTAATCTCGTCCGCCCCTGGCTGGAGAAGCCGATTTTTTGAAAACTCGGGTGATTGCTTTATACTATTCGATGATTATTGATATGGCGATGAGGGTATAGGCGACTCGGGAGGTTCCCTTGGGCGACAGGGATTTAGAACTGCTCGAATTTCACAAGATAAGGAAGATACTGGCAGGTTTTACTTCCTTTTCCACCAGCCAAGAGCTTGCCCTCAACCTCACTCCCCTCTCGGATGAAGAAGAGGTTCGCCTGCGGCTCAAACAGTCGGCTGAGGCACGCCGTTTGCTTGCACTCAGCCCCGATATCCATATCGGCGACGTTGTTGATATCCGGGAAGTGGTGAAGATGGCGGCACGCGGCAAAGTCCTGGACCCTCAGTCTCTGCTGGAAATTCGAAAGACGCTGGCCGCTGCCCACAGGCTTAAAAAACACCTGATGAACCTGTCGAGTGAACTCCCGTTACTCAGTGGTCTGGCCAGAGACATTGTGGCACTGGAGCAGGTTGTAAAGGATATTGATGGCTGCTTGAGTCCGACCGGCGACCTCCTGGACACCGCCTCACCTAAACTGGCGTCGGTGAGACATAGAATGCGGGAAGTGCGCCAGGAACTACACACTCACCTGGAAGCCATAATCAGGTCACCTAGAGGACGGAGAATAATCCAGGAACCCATTATTACCGAGCGGGAGGGTCGGTATGTAATTCTAGTCAAGGTGGAATGTCGCCGACAGATAAAGGGCGTTGTCCACGACGTCTCCAATACCGAGGCCACGGTATTTATCGAGCCATGGACAACTATAGACGTGCAGAATGAAATGCGCGAGCTGGTTGCAGAAGAGAGGGACGAAACAGAAAGGATACTGAGAACGCTCAGTGCTGAAGCTGGGGCGTTCGAAAGCGAAATTTCACGGAACATAGAATTGATTGCTGAGATTGACCTGGCGCTGGCTAAGGCCAGATACGCCAGGGAGGCCAAAGCCACCGAGCCCATTATCGTGGCCGCTGCTAGGAGCGCTGAGGCAGAGGGACATGAACCGGTCGGAGTGCTCAGGCTGGTCGAAGCCAGACATCCGCTGCTGGGAAAGAAGGCAGTGCCGCTATCGGTCGAGATTGGCCGGGATTTCTCCGTCCTGGTCATTACCGGGCCCAATACCGGTGGTAAGACGGTCGCTCTCAAGACGATAGGACTTCTCAGCCTGATGGCGCAGGCCGGCCTGCCCATTCCAGCTCAGGCGGAAAGCCGCATACCTCTTTTTGGTGGCGTATACGCCGACATCGGTGATGAGCAGAGCATCGAGCAGACCCTTTCGACCTTTAGCTGGCACATAGGCAACATCGTGCACATCATCAACAACGCCACGGCACAGAGCCTGGTGCTGTTAGACGAACTGGGCACCAACACTAACCCGGGCGAAGGCTCGGCTCTCGCCCGCGCTATCCTGCTCCATTTCCTATCACAGGGAACGATGACCGTAGCCACCACTCACTACAGCGAATTGAAGGCGCTGGCTCACGCTACCGACGGCATGCAAAACGCGGCTCTTGATGTGGACCCTGTTACGATGACGCCCACCTATCACCTGACAGTGGGTATCCCGGGCGGCAGCAATGCTCTGGCTACAGCATCTCGCCTGGGACTGCTTGCGGGGATTGTCACCCGCGCCCGACACATGCTTTCCCAAGGCGCCCAGGAGATCGAGGCTTTGCTTACCCATCTGGTGACCGAGCAGAAGAATATTGAGTCGCTTCGCCACAGCCTGGAGAAGGAACTAAGTGAAGCAGAACAGAGCGACGCGGACTTGAAAAACAGGCTCCGCCAGGTAGAAGAAGACAGGCGAAAAATCATCAAGGAGACGCGTGACCAGATAGTTCGCGAGGCTGCCGAACTACACATGAAAATTCGTGAGGCGGCAACGGACTTGCGCAAGGAAAAATCCCGGGAAAGAATCGAGCAGGCAAAAAAGACACTAGCAGAGGCACAGGGGCAGTTGAATACCGAGACATGGCAGGCAAGACCGGCGGTTGAGATAGACGAAAAGGAGGCCGAGGCAGGCTCAATCACCGCCGGTGACACCGTCTGGCTAAAAGAGGCTGGTGTGCCAGCAATAGTACTTTCAGTGTCTGAGGAACGTGGGCTCGTCGAAGTCCACGCCGGGAAAGTGAAGATGACCCTCAGGTTGGACAGCGTGGAAAAGAGGATACCATCAACTGGCGCGGTGAAGACGGGTGGTACCCTGATAACGAGGAGGTTGAGCAAGTCCAGGGTCCCTCTCGAGCTTGACCTGCGGGGAAAGAGGGCCGATGAGGTTGAGCCGGTGCTGGAAGACTACCTTAACGAAGCATCTTTATGCGGCTTGAGCCAGGTTTGCATCATTCACGGTATCGGCACGGGCACCGTGCGCCAGATTGTCAGGGACATTCTGACCTCTCATCCGCTGGTCACGTCTTTCCGGCCTGGGGAACAAGGCGAGGGCGGTGAGGGCGTTACCATAGTCAGCATGTAGCCAGAGTATTTCGCTCAACCGGGTGATTGATATTATGTTCACGTCAAGGAGATTCTGTCTCGGCCGGTCGAAGATGCTCGGCTTTCTGGACGAGCTGGCTTCGACCGAAGGCAAGGCGATATCGGTATACTTGCCGCAGGGGACGCTTCAGGCCAGGGTTGAAAATCTGCTGGGACGGGTGTTTGCCGTAACTGCCATACCGCCAGGCGTGGCTGAGGTTATTGCCGGCTCGGGAATGGGAGCGGCACTTTTTTGGAGTCCGCTGCAAACGTACCTAGTCCTGCCCCCATTCCCCATCGTCGAAGAATATATCACCGATGACTATGATGTTGAGCCGTTGCATTCCCTTCTCAGTCATGACTTCCTTATCGCTCTTGTACTGGTTCGCCTGGGAGCATATAGCATTGGCATCTGCCGGGGCACAAAGCTCATAGATAGCAAGACGGGAACAGGCCTAGTGCACGCCCGCCACAAGAAGGGTGGCTCCTCGCAGGCGCGGTTTGCCCGACACCGGGAAAAACAGATAGATCAGTTTCTGGACCGGGTCTGCGGTCATCTGCGGGAGCATATTGAGCCCCATGCTCAGTCACTGGGCTATCTGGTCTATGGCGGAGCAAGAACTACCATACTCTCACTGCGTAAACGGTGCCCGTTCCTAAGCCAATTTGAAGACCGCATCCTGCGGATGCTGCTAGATATACCTGAGCCACGCCAGGCAGTGCTGGAAAAAGCCATCGGCACCATCTGGTCAACCGATGTTATCGAATGGCGCGAGGATAACTCTTGAAGTACCGCGAATTCCAGGGACACCATACCAATTCGGCCTACTACAAATTAGGTATTATGTCCTCGGAATATCCGGTTCGTTCGGAGTATAATAGGTTGACAAACCAAAGCACAGGTACATATCATTTTCACAGCATAATAATTAAACAGGAGGTATATAAGCATGCCAGTTATCCGTACGCCAGATGAACGTTTTTCCAAATTGCCTGATTTCCCTTTTGCCCCACACTATATTGAGGTTAACGGATTGCGCATACACTATGTGGATGAAGGCAAAGGAGAGACCATACTCTGTTTGCATGGCGAGCCCTCATGGTCATTTCTATACCGTAAAATGATTGCCTCTATGTCAAAGCAGCACCGTGTTATAGCTATGGACTTTATCGGCTTTGGCCGGTCTGATAAATTCACCGAGCGGGAGGCATATACCTTTCAGATGCATCTGGACACGCTGATGGGCTTTATAAAGGCGATGAGCCTTGAGCAGATAACTGTTGTGGTGCAAGATTGGGGTGGGTTGATTGGTCTGACTGCGGTCGCTCATATGCCAGAACGTTTTGCCAGGCTGGTTATCATGAATACCGGCCTGCCCACAGGTAAGGGAAAGCCCAGGGAAGCTTTTCTGGCATGGCGTAGTTATGCTGAGACTCATCCTGATTTGCAAGTCGGGCAATCGATGCTTCGTGGTGTTGCTCACCCCGAGAAGCTTACAAAGGAAATCATCGCTGCGTATGAAGCGCCATTTCCGGACGTTACATATAAGGCTGGGGCTGCCGTGTGGCCATTACTCGTCCCCATTAGCCCTGAAGACCCTGCTTCTGCTGAAATGCGGCATGCTCGGGAGGTTCTGTCAAAGTGGGACAAGCCGGCCCTAGTCATGTTTTCAGATAAAGACCCTATTACAGGTGGCGGTGACAAATTCTTTCGCTCTCTTATACCTACAGCCAAAGACCAGCCGGAGATTATAATCAAGGACACCGGTCACTTTCTTCAGGAAGAGAAAGGCGAGGAAATATCTCAGCATATACTGGACTTCATAAGCAGAACGCCTGGTGCCTAGTATTTCGGCAGGTCTTATAATAGGCTAAGCTAAAAATTTGATTTGTGTAAGGAATCCGACAACCTGCTTACTTCGGCTTCAGAATTCCAGGGACACCATACTAATTAAGCCTACTACAAATCAGGTATTATGTCCCCAGAATACCACGAAATCAAAGGCGTAGATGGTGAACTTTGGTTAAGAGTCAAACTTGAATAGGCTGATATCCACGCAAGTATCAAGCCTATTTATTGGGTCATTTCAAACTGCGACAAGGATGCTTAGCCAGCAAAAAATCAGACGCCCCGAGTAACCTCACTTCCTTCACCTGCTATCGTCCGGCCTGGCTTTCCGCTTACCTTGTGCTGGCTCTTACCTGCACGTTTCAGCTTTCACCAGACCCAGCTCTTATGCCAGGTCTCTGCTCGGCTACTCGGGACAACATTTATACTAGCACATATATAACGCAGTTGTCAAGCCTCCGTACGTACTAGGAGGTTAGTACCAGGTTCTCGCAGAATTCCAGGGACACCATACCAATTAGGCCTACTACAAATCAGGTATTATGTCCCCAGAATATTATTCTCTACGGGATTATGACAGGCAGTATATCTAATAGTTGCACATGCGGCACGGCTTCCATTCCGGGGTAGTTAAAGATATAATTGAATCAAAAGGGGATAAGAATAAACGGACATTGACAGAAGGATCACCTGGGACGCGGAGAAGAACACAGTTGATCAACCCTCAAAGGAGTGAATAGATGCGTTTTCTTAGAGTCGTCTACGTTGTGGCTATAGCGGTTGTGCTTGTCCTGCTTGTCATCGCGGGCGTCGAGGCTTTCTATCCTGCTCCCCAATACCCGGAATATCCCGAGCACCCACCGCCTTACGATAGCCCTGAGTACGAGGAGTGGGAGCAAGAATGGATGGAGGTTCAGGCAGAATATCAGCAGGAAGCAACGATACATGACAAAAACATTTTCTTCATTGTCTTGCCTTTGGGGCTGTTGTTTGCTGTCGGGGGCACCTTCATTCAACGCAGAGTGGATATCTTCGGGGCCGGCTTGATTTTAGGCGGCGTGGGGACGATGATATATGCAATTACACCTTATGACCTGGACAACATACTGAGATTTGCCGGCATTGCTGCCACCTTGGCTGTGCTTGTCTTCGTGGGATATAAGGTCTTCCTCTCCTTAAGAACACGCTAACGAGTTTCTCTCGCGAATTCCAGGGACACCATACCAATTAGGCCTACTACAAATCAGGTATTATTTCCCCAGAATACACCATAGTGGAATTGAAAGCACTTTAGGGGCTTGAAGCGGAGAGAAGGCGGAGAGAAGGCGGAGAGAAGGCGGAGGGATGGCGAATACGTAGCAACAGATTCCTTTGACGTAGATATTCAGGCTCTGCAGCGAGGTAATCCGCCGATTGTCATTTCTTTTTACTGCCACGGCCTCCCTCCGTCGGGGATGGGGTCTCTTCTTCCAGGATCTCGAGGATTTTTTTCGCCGCGTAGGCTTTGTTCCGCTTGCCACCGGTAATCTCGGCTAGAAAACCTTCTTCTATCAGGGCCCTAATGGCTTTCTGGGCAGCGGGAAATGTCACTTTAAGAGATTCTTGAGCAACCTTGGCGTTTAATACTGGCTTCACGAAGATGAGTTCCACAAGCTCCACTGCCGTGGGCGGTAAACGTTTTCCCAGGCTGGTTTGATAATAAGTGCGGTGAAGGTCTAAGAGACGGCGAGCTCGCCGGACGGCATCGTCCGATTGCTTAACTACTGCCTGCAAGAAGAACTCCAGCCACTGCCGCCACGCACCTCGCTGACTGACTTCCAGAAGACGGTCATAGTATTCCTGGCGATGGCGCTCAAAAAAGGCGCTGAGATAGAGCAAAGGCTTATTGAGAATGCTGCGCTGGCAGAGAAAAAGAGTAATGAGAAGCCGCCCGATACGCCCGTTACCATCGAGGAAAGGATGAATAGTCTCAAACTGGTAATGGATTAGAGCCAGTTCGACCAGTGGTGGTAACTGTGTATCGGCATGCAGGAATTTTTCCAATTGGTCAAGGGCTTCCTTCATTTCTGCCACGGGTGGAGGCACAAAAGTAGCGTCATTTAAGGTACACCCTGGGGGGCCAATCCAGTTCTGGGATTGTCTGAACTCACCGGGGGTAGCCCGTTCCCCACGCACTCCCTCCATAAGAATAGCATGTAATTCACGGATGAGCCTCAGGCTTAAAGGCAGGTCATCCAAGCGTTTCAGCCCGTGTTCCATGGCATGGACATAGTTTTGCACTTCCCTTACATCTCTCTGTTTCTCAGCCTTGGTGGCTTCAAACAACAGCAGGTCAGAAAGTGATGACTGTGTGCCCTCAATGCGAGAAGAAAGAACAGCTTCCTTTCTGACAAAGGGGTAGATAAGCAGATGGGGGTTAGACAAAGTCTCACCAAGACCGGAGAGGGTCCCCAGAGCCAGGTCAGCCTTGGATGTCAGTGATACCAGAGCATCACTCCAGTCAAGCTTCGGAGGCAGCGGGTTGGGCACAAAAGCCCAGTACCCGTCTATAGCACGTACCAACCTGCCGGAAGGGCTATTTCTAAACAGAGCAGTATCCATATTAAACGCCAGTTTAGTAAGTTTTCTCCTTATTAAACAAAATGCCTGTTTTGTTTAATAATAGCACCGGCGGGGATAGTTAGCAAGCCTTTACAGTTCCCCGGAAAATGCCTCCTGCGGAATTCCAGGGACACCATACCAATTAGGCCTACTACAAATCAGATATTATTCCCCCAGAATACCACGCGGAAAGTTGACAGCACCATGTCAGCCGTCTAAAGTGTAAGTCAGTGAGTTGTGCCACGTTCACTCACGGTGCTCTTAGCATCTATGGAATCAGGATACGTTACGCTATACCACTCTGGCGAATTGGAGCGTCGTGCGCAAGCACTTGAGGCTCGATTAGCCTCCTGCGATATCTGCCCCAGGGAGTGTCGGGTCAATAGATTACAAAACGAACCGGGCTATTGCCATTCAGGGCGTCTCCCCATAGTCTCGGCGGTCTGCATTCATCAAGGTGAGGAGCCAGCTATTTCAGGAACCAGAGGGTCAGGGACGATTTTCTTTGGCAATTGTAATATGAGATGCGTTTATTGTCAGAACTACCAAATAAGTCAGAACTGGAAAAAGCAAAAATCAAAGGAAATGGACTGCCATACCCTGGCTGAAAGGATGCTCTACCTTCAGGATGAACTGGGCTGCCACAATGTCAATTTCGTTTCGCCATCCCATTTTGTTCCCCAGCTCCTTCGGGCAATTGTGGAAGCGGTGCCCATGGGGCTTTGGGTGCCGCTGGTTTACAACAGCAGTGGCTATGATTCTATCGCTTCTCTGAAAGAGCTTGACGGTGTAATAAGTATCTACTTGCCTGATTTGAGATATGCCTCTGACAAGTGGGCTAAGAAGTTCTCGCATGCCCCAGATTATGTAGCACGGGCTCGTCAGGCTATTAAAGAGATGTATCGACAGGTTGGAGACCTGGTGGTAGATGAATCTGGCCTGGCACAAAAAGGATTGATAGTGCGTCATCTTATTCTGCCCAACGGTCTGGCAAGCAGTGAGGAATCGCTAACTTGGCTCGTTCGGGAGCTTTCTCCCACGGTGACGGTTAGCATAATGTCTCAATACATGCCGATGCACCGGGCGTCGCGAATGCCACTGCTTTCTCGGAAGATCACCGTTGATGAGCATGAAACGGTTCTCCAGCTACTAACTGACCTGGGAATAGAAAACGGCTGGGTGCAGGAAATGGGGGCAGCAGAAGAGTATCTCCCTGATTTTGAACGAGAAGGTCACCCTTTCTCCCCGCCGAATTCCAGGGACACCATATCAATTAGGCCTACTACAAATCAGGTATTATGTCCCCAGAATACCACGAAATCAAAGGCGTAGATGGTGAACTTTGGTTAAGAGTCAAACTTGAATAGGCTGATATCCACGCAAGTATCAAGCCTATTTATTGGGTCATTTTAAACTGCGACAAGGATGCTTAGCCAGCAAAAAATCAGACGCCCCGAGTAACCTCACTTCCTTCACCTGCTATCGTTCGGCCTGGCCTTCAGCTTACCTTGTGCTGGCCATTACCTGCACCTTTCAGCTTTCACCAAACCCAACTCTTATGCCGGGTCCCTGCTCGGCTACTCGGGACAACATTTATATTAGTACATATATAACGCAGTTGTCAATCCTCCGTACGTACTAGGAGGTTAGTACCAGGTTCTCGGAATTAGCAATTCCAGGGACACCATACCAATTAGGCCTACTACAAATCAGATATTATGTCCCCAGAATACCTCTTGCAAAAAATTATAAGGCATGCTTAAATCAGAAAGATAAAAACATAAGGTCAATATGAAGTGTAGCCTGTGACAATCGATATAGTTAATTCAGAGTACAAATAATGTCAATTTTCATGAGCATGCATCGGGTGAACAAATTATAGGCCAAAACATAAAAGGAGGTATCAATAACAATGACAACAAAAACGTCGCCGACCCCGCCCGCGTATCCCGCCACTTTGACAATCGATTACCCGGACAGATCTCTTAATCGGTTAACCACGTTCTTCAGGATCTTCACAGTAATTCCAATCGCTATTATTGCGGTTTTGGTAAGTGGTGGGAGCCTTGATTTGAGTACAACGAATGATTGGACTTGGCTATATGCTGCGGGAGGTAGCTTGTTTCTGCCAATCCTACTCATGATTCTTTTCCGGCAAAAGTACCCCAAGTGGTGGTTTGATTGGAATATAGCATTGATTAAGTTCGGCACACGTGTTACCACTTATATTGGTCTGCTTACAGATGTATACCCGTCAACTGACGAAGAGCAGGCGGTTCACATTGAGATCCCATATCCAGACGTCCCAAAAGACCTGAGCCGTGGGTTACCACTAGTGAAGTGGTTTCTAGCTATCCCACACTACATCATCCTGGTCTTCTTGGGGATTGCAGCCATCGTCTGCGTGGTGATAGCCTGGTTTGCCATCTTGTTTACCGGTCGCTATCCTAGAGGTTTATTTGACTTCGTAGTTGGTGTAT
>JAUWYE010000185.1 GCA_030615965.1 Dehalococcoidia bacterium
GCAGTCCGTCCAGTTAACCTCTATGGAGCCACTAAGTTGGTGGCAGAGAAGCTTTTCATCCAGGCTAATACTTACACTGGGGGGCGGGAAACCATATTTAGCTGTGTCCGCTATGGCAATGTTGTCGGCAGCCGGGGCAGTGTGGTGCCCCTCTTCTTTGAGCAGAGTAAAAGTGGTGAAATTACCATTACCGATGAGAGAATGACGAGGTTCTGGGTAACCCTGGAACAAGGGGTGCACTTTGTTATTGATTGTATGAGGAAAATGTGTGGTGGTGAAGTGTTTATTCCTAAAATGCCCAGTATGAAAATAATTGACCTAGCGGATACAATCGTTCTCGGAATTGAAAGAAAGATTGTCGGAATACGCCCAGGGGAGAAGTTGCACGAAGCTCTTCTGGCTGAAGGGGAGACTAGACATGCGCAGGAGTTTGATAATTACTTTGTTATCGAACCTGAGTTTCCTTTTTGGCGGAGAGAAGGTCTTGAGGGTGGCAAACCACTCCCTGAGGGATTCAAATATACCAGCGATAACAACAGATGGTGGCTGACTAAAGAGGAACTCAAAAGAATGGTGGAGGAACTGTAGTGGAGCGATTGGCCATTGAAGGCGGTAAGCCAGTAAGGAGTGAGTTACTTCCCTACGGACGTCAGTGGGTTGATGACAAAGATATCGCCTCTGTTGTTGAAGTGCTTGAGAGCGATTGGATAACCCAGGGACCCAAGGTAGATGAATTTGAAAGAAGAGTGGCCGAATATTGCGGAGCCAAATATGCCGTAGCTGTCTCTAGCGGTACGGCTGCCTTGCATGCTGCCTGTGCCGTGGCTGGAATCTCAGCCGGTGATGAGGCAATAACCACTCCTATCACCTTTGCCGCTACTGCCAACGCCATCGTTTATTGCAATGGGAAACCGGTGCTCGCTGACATAAGGGAAGACACCTTGAATATTGATCCCGAAGAAGTACTAAAAAAGTTGTCGCCCAAAACTAAAGCTATTCTACCTGTAGACTTTGCTGGGCACCCCTCTGATTTAGATAAGATAAAAGCCATAGCCGAGGAAAGCGGATTGGTCGTGATTGAGGATGCGTGCCATGCTTTGGGCGCTGAGTTCAAAGGAAAGAAAATAGGCAGTTTGGCTGATATGACTATCTTTAGCTTTCACCCGGTGAAGCATATTACCACCGGGGAAGGCGGAATGGTGCTGACTGATAACGAGGAATTTTATGAAAAGCTTAAAATCTTCAGGCATCATGGCATAGTAAAGGACAATTTGGATAGGGGTTCCTGGCATTATGAGATATATAGTCCGGGATATAACTTCAGGATTACCGACTTTCAATGTGCCTTAGGAATCAGTCAACTTAAGAAATTAGATCGCTTTGTCCAGAGGAGGAGAGAAATAGCGGCGAGGTATAACGAGGCATTTGGTGATATGGCAGAGATAGCAGCTCCTAACGAGAGTGAGGAGGTTAAGGCAGCTTATCATATCTATGTCATTCAGCTACGGACTGAACTGTTAAAGGTGGGGAGAAAGGAAGTGTTTGAAGCCCTGAGA
>JAUWYE010000019.1 GCA_030615965.1 Dehalococcoidia bacterium
GCCTGTAGCTCGGCAATCCTTGAACCGTCTCATGTTCTTCTGGCGCTGGGGCTTCCCCCTGAGCAGGCGCACGGCTCGTTGAGGTTTAGTCTGGGGCGAGAAAACACTGAGGCAGACGTGGAGCGGGTGCTAGAGGTCTTGCCTGGAATTGTCGCCAGGTTGAGAGCTATGTCCCCGCTTTTGAAAACTCAAAAATAGGAGCGGAACAAATGCCTGATGTCTGGTCACTGTACAGCGAGAAGGTAATGGAGCACTTCAGGAATCCCCGGAATGTCGGGGAGATTGAGAACCCCGACGGCGTGGGGTATGTTGGGAATCCTGTCTGCGGCGATATTATGGAGCTTTACATTAAGGTAAATGACGGCATTATCGTTGACGCTAAATTCAAGACCTTCGGCTGTGGAGCGGCCATTGCCACCAGCTCCATGGTCACTGAGATGGTGAAGGGGAAGAGAATCGAGGAAGCTCTGAGAATCTCTAATAGAGCGGTAGCTGAAGCTTTAGATGGGCTGCCGCCGGTCAAGATACACTGCTCGGTTCTGGCCGAGGAGGCGCTTAAATCGGCGATTGAGGATTACTTAGAACACCAGAAACTGAAGAAGCAGGCTTAGCACCGGAATTTCACGATAATCCCCAAGTATGTATCCCCTTTCGTTTTCCGGTCATTTTATGCATTCTGCTAGACATGTCAGCACTACCCCATTTAAGACTTGTTGACATTTCCCCATATATGAATTACAATTCATATAAACGGAGATTCATATGACAATAGAAGAGGAGCAGGCCAGATTTTTGAGGTGTATTGGAGAGACGACAAGGCTCGGGATACTTAAGCTGCTGGTTGAAGGTGAGAAGTGTGTTGGTGAACTCGCCAGCGTTCTGAATAAGGAGCAATCCCTCATTTCGCACCACCTTAGAGCCCTTAAGGAATGTAACATCGTGAAAGACGAGCAGGAAGCTCAGAAAGTTTACTACAAGCTTACGGATGTTAGATTAGCCAGGTTAATCATTGATAGCGAAGCTCTAATGAAGGAGCTATCGCTGTGCCAAATGTCAGGAGGTGCACTTATGGAAGAGAAGAAAATCAAGGAAGTGGTGAAAGGCAGATATGCCCAACTAGCTAAACAAGACCAAGAGAGCTGCTGCTCAAGTTGTGGAGGTAGTGTCAGTCCCTCGGCCCAAGCTGAAGCCATCGGATATTTGAGGAAGGATTTGGCAGATATCCCGGAAGAGACGATTATGGGTTTGGGGTGTGGCAATCCCACTGCTTTAGCAGAGCTAAAAACGGGTGAGGTGGTTCTGGATTTAGGGTCAGGAGCCGGAGTAGATGTATTTTTAGCAGCCAACAAAGTCGGTCCGACTGGCAAGGCTATCGGGGTTGATATGACGAAGGAGATGGTGGATAGAGCAGAGGAAATCGCCAAAAATTATGGCTACCGTAACGTGGAGTTTCGCCTGGGAGAAATGGAGAAGCTTCCTGTCGAGGATGAATCTGTGGATGTCATTATCAGCAACTGCGTCATCAATCTTTCCCCGGATAAATCTAAGGTCTTCCAGGAAGCTTATCGAGTCTTGAAGCCAAAGGGCAGGCTCATAGTCTCCGATATAGTTTCCGAGGGAGCGCTCCCCAGTGAGATAAAGAATGACTTGAATGCCTGGGCGTGTTGCATCGCCGGGGCTTTGGAGCAGCAGGAATACCTGGAAGAGATAAAGAAAGCTGGCTTTGAGGATGTGCAGGTGCTGTCCAGCAAGGAGTTTTACATAGAAGGCGAAGGAAGCCAAGCACTGACGAAGCTTCTGAGCATTACGGTGAAGGCATATAAGTGACAGACTGAGGCGCAACATGTCCCAGGAAAAAGAGAGAAGACTTGGGGTTTGGGAGAAATACCTGAGCTTATGGGTAGCACTTAGCATTGGCGCCGGGATAGGACTGGGGAAGGTTTTTCCCCAAATCTCCGATATATTAGGTGGGCTAACCGTCGCCAATGTCTCTATTCCGGTGGCTGTCTGTCTGTTCTTGATGATTTATCCCATAATGGTGCAGATAGATTTCAGCCAGGTAAGAGAGGCAGTCAGAACCCCAAAGCCGATAGTCACCACTCTTGTCGCCAACTGGGCAGTAAAACCCTTCACCATGGCTTTATTCGCCTGGCTGTTCATGGGTGTGGTATTCAAAGGCTTCTTATCTCCTGAGCTGGCCCAGGAATATCGAGCGGGGATGATTCTCCTCGGGGTGGCTCCCTGTACTGCCATGGTTTTGATGTGGAGCTATCTGGCAAGAGGGAATATGGGGCATACCCTGGTAATGACTGCTATAAACTCGCTATCAATGGTATTGCTCTATGCCCCGCTGGCCCGATTTCTCTTGGGAATTTCAGGCATCGTCATACCCTGGAAAACGATAGCCTTTTCGGTAGCAGTCTACATTTGCCTTCCCCTTTTATGCGGTTACTTCACCAGAACTCAGGCCATTAAGCGGAGGGGCACAGCATGGTTTGAATCAAAACTTATTCCTCCATTGCGCACAGTTTCTATAATCGCTCTCTTAATCACCCTGGTGATTTTATTCAGCCTGCAGGGAAATATAATCGTGGAGATTCCAGCGGTTGTGGGCATGATTGCTATTGGTATATTCTGTAATATCCTTTTTATTTTCGCTCTAACTTACCTGGTCTCTAGGCCTATTCGTCTCCCCTATGAGGATGCAGCACCAACAGCGATAATCGCTGGAAGCAATCACTTTGAGGTAGCCGTTGCCGTGGCAATTACCATCTTTGGCCTCTCTTCGGGAGCAGCGCTGGCTACGGTTGTTGGCGTTCTGACAGAAGTCCCCTTTATGCTATTTTTGGTATGGCTCTGTAAGAAGACAAGAGCTTTCTTCTACCAGCCACGGCTTCAAAATGCCGGAGGTAAATAGTTGGTAGTCCAGTATTTCATAGTATTCAAGGATTATCTCATTGATGTATTGCCCTTCCTGGCAATAGGGTTTCTACTGAGTGGCTTAATTCACGAATTTGTTCCCTCGAAGTGGGTGGAGAGACGCCTCGGTGGAGGGGGTATGAAGCCAATCCTTCACTCCACCCTTGTCGGGACAATCCTTCCCATCTGCTGTTTCGGCGCTCTCCCCGTGGCGGTGAGCCTGCGTCAGAAGGGGGCGAGGTTAGGACCAGTTTTAGCCTTCCTGGTGGCAACGCCAGCCACCTCTGTAGCTGCCCTTCTGGTCGCCTATGGTTTCATGGGATTAAAGTTCACCATATTTATCTTCTTTGCCGTGATAGCCATGGGTTTAGTCATGGGGTTGGTGGGAAATAAGGTCGAGGGCAAAGCCAAAGCTCCTGTTCCTCCAGCGCAGCAGGCTCTCGACCCAGTTTGTGGGATGAATGTCGAGGTGGGGAAAGCGGCTAAAACAGAATATGGCGGGGAGACGTATTACTTTTGCTGTTCCCACTGCCAGCAAGCCTTTGAAGGTAGTCCAGAGGAATATATAGGAGGCTCTCGGCAAGTTGCTCACCGAGTAAAGCATGTGTTCAGATATGCCTTTGTGGATATGGTCAAGGAAATTGGGCCGGAGTTGCTTCTGGGTCTGGCCCTGGCGGCTTTGGTAGCGGCGGTGGCTCCGGTGGGGGAGTTCGTTGGCGCTCATTTCGGTGGGGGATTGGGGTATCTTTTCAGCCTTGGCTTTGGCTTAATCATGTATATCTGCTCCACAGCCAGTGTTCCTCTGGTCCACGCCTTCGTGTCGCAGGGAATGAATATTGGCGCGGGAATGGTGCTCCTATTGGTGGGTCCGATTACCAGTTGGGGAACTATCCTGGTCCTGAGAAAGGAATTCGGTGGCAAGATTTTAGCTATTTATCTGGCGGTCATTTGTGTGATGTCTTTGGCTTTGGGATATTGCTTTTCGCTGATATAGCGTGTGAGGTATAAAGGTATAAAAGAAATACCAGTTGTTAATTGTGTATAATTGTATAATAAGTTATCCCTGTCGCGGGTGGGGCTAACGAGAACCCGATTCTTAAAACGAAAGGAGGTATAAAAAACATGAAAGTTGTAAGTCTATGCAGTGAAGGTGGGTGTTGCCCAGTGGTCAGGGTCACAGATGCGCAGGTGGAAATAGGAGAGAAGGATAATACCTGTGTCCTCACCAAGGAACAGTGGGAGACTCTTAAAGAGAAAATACTCAAAAAAGAACTGTAAAACGAGAAACCTAAACAAAGCTGATAGCCCCACCCGCTCAAAAAAGATACTGCTCAATGGCTAAAATAATTGCCGTCTGTAAGAGTGAAGAGAAGGGTACGAGAAAGAAAGCTGTAGCTGAAGGTATCCTTAAAGAGGACTATGGGCTTGTTGGCGGTGGGAGGATGAATGTACACCCATGCCTGGAGGATAGCCGCGGATGAAAAATAGGGATGCTGAACTGGTAGAGAAAATCGTAGCCCTTAAGAAAAGAAGAAATGCTGTTATTCTTACCCATAACTATCAACTGGGCGAGGTTCAGGATATAGCCGACTTTGTCGGCGATTCTTTGGATCTGAGTCGGAGGGCTGCCGAAACCGGTGCTGATGTAATCGTGTTCTGCGGAGTTCACTTCATGGCGGAAACAGCCTCCATCCTCTGCCCTGATAAGGTGGTCTTGCTTCCTGACATGAATGCTGGCTGCCCCATGGCAGACATGATTACCGCTGAACGCTTACGAGAGAAGAAAAAGGAACATCCTCAAGCAGGGGTGGTCTGCTACATTAACTCCTCAGCCGAAGTCAAGGCAGAGTCAGATATCTGCTGTACCTCTGCCAATACGGTCGGGGTCATAGAAAGCCTGGATGCTCGGGAGATACTATTTGTCCCTGACCAGTATCTCGGGCATTATGTCTCGGCCAGGACGGGCAAAAAGATGATTCTTTGGCCAGGCTTCTGCCCCACTCATGTCAGGATAAAGCCTGAGAGGATAAAGGAGTTGAAGCGGGAATATCCTCAAGCTAAGGTGGTAGTTCATCCAGAGTGCCGGCCAGAGGTCATCGCCCTTGCCGACGAAGTGCTCAGCACCGGCGGGATGTGCAGATATGCTCAGCGAGATGAGGTCAGAGAGATGATTGTGGGCACAGAGATTGGGATAATACACCGACTTAGAAAAGAGAATCCCGGCAAGAGGTTTATTCCTGTTTCCGAGCAGGCAATCTGCCCCAACATGAAATTGATTACCCTGGAGAAAGTTTTGTGGTCTTTGGAGGAGATGAGTCCTGAGGTGAAGGTTCCCGAGGGAATTCGGCTCAGGGCAAAAGCTGCCGTGGATAAGATGCTTGAGGGGAAATCAAAAACCAAAGGTCAAAAGTCAAAATGACAAATCAAAATGCAAAAATTTCCAACTTTGTATCATTGCGAGGAGCCCCGATGAATCGGGGCGACGAAGCAATCTCTCCCCTTCTGTCGTTGCGAGGCCCGATTTATCGGGCCGAAGCAATCTTCCCCTTATGTCTTTGCGAGGCCCGATTTATCGGGCCGAAGCAATCTCTGAAAGGATGATTAAAGGGCAGAAGGTGCGAAATCCTAAATCTCAAGCACCAAATCCCAAACAATAGAAAGGAAAATTTAATTCTTCTCATCAAAATACCAATGACCAAAACAGTTTATAATTTTGATATTTGGATTTGTTTGGAGCAATGACACAGAGGGTATAGCCCGCCATAAAAAATTTGCCACATCTTCCTAAATTTTAACAGCATTTTAACATTTAAATGTTACACTTCAAATATCAAAGAAAAAGGGGCGGAGTAGAGCGCACACAAGGATAAGGTTGATTGACAAAGACTGGGAGATAATATATAATCGAAGGAGGTATATGTGGGAAAAAGTGGAGGCGCTGGGAGGACGTGGCGGCAACTAAATTGACAACAGGTATTGGACAGGGTCGAAGGGTCAAGTTTTTCAAGTAGCTTTTTGGTCTCCGTCTATCCGACTTGCCCAAGCAGGCAATAAGAACCTGGAGACCAGAAGCAAGAAAGGAGGTGATGCGAGCGGAATAGTGTATAAAGTATAGAGACTGGATTGCTGGAGGCAACTGGAGGTCGACCGGTCTGTTCCAGCACCAGAGGTTAGCTCCGATGAAATCGGAGCAACTACAAAAATCAAAAAGGAGGTTAAATTGAAAAGAATTGTTTTTCTAATTATCGCCAGTTTGCTGGTGCTAGGGTTGGTCCTGCCTGGCTGTGCTGACAACGGCGAAGAACCAGAAGAAGTAATCTACACCTTCGAAGATGGGAAAGTCATAATTGGTATATGCGCCGATAGTGGGCATACCACCGGTGATTTCAATCTATATGGCATACTGCTCGCAGAGGCTGTGATTAATGGCGGGGGCGGAATAAGTATCGGCGGTGTGGCTCACAATCTCACGCATGTGATAATAGATACCGATGAAGGCACAGACGAAACTGGTGTAACTGGCGCGGCTGCTCTACAGGCAGCCATAACCGCTGACAATTTTGACATCCTCATGGGTTCCTTCCGCACAGAAGCTGTGGAATACTACCGAGAAGTGGCTATGACTAACAAGAAGGTGTTCTTCGACGCTGGTGCTGCCACAGAGATGCTACAACACGCCGTAGTCACCAATTATGATAAATACAAGTACTGGCTCAAGACCACCCCCTACAATGAGCACTTTTTAGCCATGAGCGTTCTCAAGTTAGTGAATTCAGTGGCCCTGGTGGAAAGAACAGCACTCGGGTTATCGGCCAATGCAACACTCCGAGCCGTCATAATCTCCGAGAATTTGAAATGGGCCAGAGATGAACAAGCGCCAGCAATCGCGGCCGGGCTGCCCGCCCTGAATATCGCGCTTAGCGCTACCTATTATGTAAGCTCTTTAACTGCAGGAGATACAATTGCGGCGCTGGCGGACATAGACGGCCAAGGTTATAATCCCCACATCATCATCCCCCTGTACTCCGGGTATATGGGCATTGCCTATGATACGGCTTTGGCCGGTTACGCGGGAGCCGACATACTGTGTCCTATGTCGGTAGGCATTAATGTAATGGAACAGTTTAAGTCGCCCTGGACTAGCCTTAACGCGTCTTCCCCGGGCCCCTATTGTGCTTATCACTGTCTCCTTGATACTTGGGCAGAGGGTCTAAATCAGACCGCGAAGACGTATGCTTTCCTGACCGCGTTCATGGGCATGATCGGCGATTATCCGCTGTACACCGCAGCCACCTATGACGCTTGCAACATTCTGAAAGCGTGCCTCGAATCTGTGGGGTACCTTGACGCGGGAGTTGGAAAGGTGAAGGCTGATGACCTTATTGGCTGGTATGAAAACCCGCTAAACGCCCAGCCGACCACGACTGGCAGCGCCATGCTTTATCCCCCGTGGGACGGAACTACAACGTACTACGGGGACCCAGCACTGAATAAGGCGCAGAAGGAGTCGATATATGGTACTAGCTGGACCTACCATACGTATGAGTGGCTAATGCCACCAAACACTTCTCATGACCTTGCCTACGGTGTTGGTCTGATGACCGGCCTTGGCGCCCAGTGGCAATGGGACGCGGGGGCTAGTCTGTGGAAGAAAGTCGGCATCTGGCCGAGGGTAGGATGCGGCACGACAGACCAGTACGGCGACTGGGACTTTGCATACCCCGGCACGCAAAACACCGTAATACCGGCTTATGTAACTGGACACTCCTTCTAGTAATTGCCTACTTATCCAAGTGCTAGACTTGGCGGTGACCCCGGGCTCACCCGGGGTCACCGCTCTTTTTTGCCAGCCGCCTCTTTCGGGCGGGGACAAGCCCCGCCCCTACAAATTAACGTATTAATGTAGTGGCGGAGTTTATCTCCGCCTTATGAGCAACTAGGGGTCAATTCTATTTTTCTTAGGGCTTGTGACGTGCGCAGGAGAGTGGGAGAAAAATAGAGTTGACCCCATTTCGCTACGAGCGGATAAAATTTTGGAAAAATCTGAAAAATGGGGGAAAAAACCTTGACAAGGCGGGGAGGCATGATATATAGTATCCGACAATTGAAAGGCAGGCGGAAGGTTTCTAAAGTGCCCAAATTTGAACGGACGGTCAGAATTAGACAATGTAGTGGCGGGGTTTATCCCCGCCTTATTTTTGGCTCCCCTTCTGGGGATTAAAAGTGCCGTGATTGAGCGAATCATAGTTATGACCCTGGTGAGAGGAAGTGCGTATGCCATCCTGGCATCAGGGCTTGCCCTTATTTACGGCGTGGGTCGGATCATCAACCTGGCTCATACGGCATTTCTCATGATGGCGGCTTATGGCATATGGTTCTTTACCAGTACTCAAGGCTGGGGCCTCCCTGAATCAATCGCCGTCACGGTGGTCGGCACTGGCCTGTTAGGTGTGCTGGTTTACCGGTTCCTTCTTGACCGCATCCGCGAGCATCACGCGACTGTACTGTTGATGACCGTCGCCTTAGGCATGACTATGCAGGAGTTAATACCTCCATTGTTTGGGACTTTGCCACGCAACATTCCCCTCCTTATTGAGGGATCCACGACGATATTTGGGGTTCTAATCTTCAAGCAGTATCTACTGACACTGGGCGTAGCCACGGGGGCAGTTATCCTGTTGTGGCTGCTGTTATCCAAGACAAGGCTGGGCATTGCCATCAGAGCCACAGCCCAGGATGCCGAGGTGGCCAACCTGATGGGGGTAAGTGTTGCCAGGACACTGATGATAACCGTGGGGATAGGCACAGCCCTGGCAGCAGTGGCTGGCATCTTCTTGGCACCGTTGGAGGGAGGGATTAACCAATATATGTGGCTGCCTCCCCTGATGATGGTTCTGGTGGTTGTAGTCCTGGGAGGGTTGGGAAGTCTCAAGGGGGCTTACATTGCCGCCTTTTTTGTGGGCTTGATGGAGGCAATAGTGTTTACCGTAATACCGACCCACAGTTACCTGAGTCAGGCATTTGCCATGCTGGCTATGGTCATAGTGCTGGTGGTGAGACCGCAGGGAATGTTCGGCACGTTGTTCGAAGAGGAGAAATTGTAAATTGGTGAGACGGCTGTTAAAGGACTTCCGCTGGGGCGTGTTACCGGTTCCCGGGCGGCTTATCGCCATTATTTTCTTTGTCTCCCTGTTTATCTTGCCGCTGATTACCAGCTCCCAGTATCTACTGTACCTGACTACTATAGCTGCCCTCTATACTATTTTTGCCGTAAGCTGGGATTTGCTATCTGGCTATACTGGCCAGTTTAATTTTGGGCATGCCCTGTTCCTCGGGTCGGGCGCTTACGGTGCGGCATTGCTGTACAAATATCTGGGTTGGCAGCCGTGGGCAACGATACCACTGGGGGCTCTGATCGCTACGGGGATTGGATTGGTTACATGTCTTCCGGCTCTCAGACTGAGACCACCCTATCTGTCAATGCTTACGCTGGCCTTTCCTATCATAGTGGCGAGAATAATCCGCTCTTTGCCCAGTGATATTGCCGGCGGTGACCATGGAATACGTTGGATCCCTGCTCTTGCCAGCACGCCGGTAGCTTCATATTACATATGTTTGATAGTGATGACCGTATCGGTGCTCATAATGTGGAAGCTCACCGATGCCAGGAGCAGGTATATCAGGACCGGTCTTCTCTTCCATGCCATCCGAGAAGACGAGATTGCAGCCCGTGCCACGGGAATAAATACCATAAGATACAAGATACTGGCTTTTGCCATCGGCGGTTTTTTCGCCGGGCTTGCGGGTGCCTTGCTTGCCCATTTCACCACCATAGCCAGCCCCGGCTTCTTCTCCGTCACGACATCATTCCTGGCCATAATATGGGTAGTATTCGGTGGTATCGTCAGCATTTACGGACCAGTGTTCGGGGTTTATACCCTCTACGTCGCCGTAGACTATTTGCGGCTAACTCCTGTTTTCGCATACCGGATGCTCATTATGACCGTTGTAATAATATTGATACTGCTGTTCATGCCTGAAGGGGTTGCCGTTTGGATACGGGATAAGATTGAGCGAGAGTGTCCGCGCTGTAAGCTAACTAATGTGGCCTGGCGCCGGGAATGCCGGGCCTGTGGTGCCTCTCTACGCTAAAAAGGGGGGTAACTTCTATTTTTTCTCTTCTAAATTCATTTGTAGGGGCGGGGCTTGTCCCCGCCCGCTTCTTTTGTCATTGCGAGCACCTTACCTTCTTTGTCATTGCGAGCTCCGACTTGTCGGGGCGTGGCAATCTCTGGGGTTGCTTCGGCCCGATAAATCGGGCCTCGCGAGGGACGGGATTCTTTCACACCTCGAAGGGAGACCACACCCCGCCAGGCGGGGATGAACCCCGCCACTACACCCCCGACCATAGGGGCGGGTCTTGTACCCGCCCAGCACTCTTGATAATATATCAAGTGGGATGAACCCCGCCACTACACCCCCGACCGTAGGGGCGGGTCTTGTACCCACCCATTAGTGTTGCTAACATTATCAAGGCGTCTAAATGAACCTGAAGCATCGTCAAAAAATTCGCCTAGACCCCGAAATATACCGAACTCCTGACCTACCTTGTTTTGTCACCATAGCTACGAAGGGGAAACAGGCAATCTTTTCCAATCAACATTTAGCTGATAATTTCGTGGCCTTATTGAGGACGGCATGTAAAGAGAATAATATCCCACTATATGCATATTGCATCATGCCAGACCACGCTCATTTTTTGCTAAGCGCTTCGGAAACGAAAGGCATCATCGAGTTTGTTAGGGAAATAAAGAGCCGCTCTACCAGGATAGCCTGGCAACACGGCTACGGAGGAAGCATTTGGCAAAGAAGTTTTTACGACCATTTTCTGCGACAGGATGAGGATTGCAGGATGGTTGCCAATTACATAATTCATAACCCGGTGCGAAATAGCATAGTGGAACATTGGCGGGATTATCCGTTTTGCGGGTCATTAGTCTACGAATTGTAGGGGCGGGCCTTGTACCCACCCACATTGTCCCCACCCATGAGGCGGAGATAAACCCCGCCACTACGCTCATTTGTAGGGGCGGGTCTTGTACCCGCCCTAATTTTGAATCCCAAACAATGTCAAATGATAAGGCTCAAATGTCAAATCAAGCCCAAAACCCTAAGCAATGCCAAATGACAAAGTTCAAAACTCAAATAAGAAGAAAGGGCAGTTTTGGCATTTAAGCATTTGGATTTCAATTGCCATTTGGATTTTAACATTTGAGTTTTGTAGTGGCGGGGATGAATTCCGCCACTACACCAGTAAGGCCTTCTGGGGTGCTATTACAAGCCCAGGTATGTCTTCCTGATAGTCTCGTCCTTGAGCAATTCTTCGGCTGTTCCGTGGGCGATGATGTGTCCCTTCGACATAACATAGTTCCTCTTGGAGAGGGCGAAGGCAAAGCTGATATCCTGTTCAGCCAGGAGTATGGTGACTCCCAGTTCGTGGTAAATCTCCTCCACGCGCTTGAACAGGTCATCCTTTATCTTTGGGGCCAGCCCGCTGGACGGCTCATCAACTAACATCAATTTAGGCCGGCGCATGAGGGAGCGGCCAACGGCCAGCATCTGCCGTTCCCCACCGGATAAAGTCCCGGATATCTGCTTTTTCCTCTCTTCCAGTCTGGGAAACAGTCCATAAACTCTGGCCAGGCTCTCATTAACCTCTTTCTGGTCCCGGCACAGGTAGGCTCCGGCGAGCAGATTATCCTTGACCGTCATCTCGACGAAAGGTCGACCCATTTGCGGGCAAAGCTGGAGACCCTTCTTGGCAATTTTAAATGCCGATAGCTTGTCAATCCTTTCTCCCTCAAATTCTACGCTGCCTTCAAAGGTCACTTTGGACTTCCTGCTGCCCCTGAGGATTTCCCTATCCCAGTTTATCAAACCAGCGATAGCGCGGAGGAGCATGGTCTTGCCAGCGCCGTTGGGGCCGATAAGCCCGACCAGCTCCCCTTTCTCCACCGTCAGGCTGGCTTCATCCAGGATGGTGGCTGTATCGTAGCGGACAGTTACATTTTTTACCTCAAGCAATGATCACCTCCTTGCCGGTATAAGCTTCAATCACGGTGGGGTTTTTTACTACTTCCTCGGGGGTACCCTGGGCGATGATTTCTCCATAATTGAGGACAATCACCCGGTCAACTATTTTCATGAGTTCACTTAGCTTGTGCTCGATTATCAGCATAGCCGGTCCTTCGCTATGAAGCCGGCCGAACCGACCTCCCTTGTGCAATCTTTTCAGGGATTTAGCGATAAGCTCTGTTTCGACAGGATTAAGTCCCCCGAAGGGCTCATCGAGGATAAGGAGTTCGGGCTCGGTAGCAATGGCCCTGGCTATCTCCAGTCGTTTCAAGTCCCCGTGAGACAAGGTGGAGGCTGGCTCACGAGCCCGGTCGGCGATGCCCACGAACTCCAGGGCATCCCGCGCTTTCACCACAGTGGTCTTGGTCCATTCACCTCCCTTGGTTACCCGCGGGCAGAGGCAACCGACCATGACATTGGCGATAATGGGGAGGCGGCGGAATGGCTTAACTACCTGGAAAGTCCCTACGAGCCCTCTCTGGACGATTTTCCAGGGACGCCATCCTATTATGTCCTCGCCCTTAAATCGGACTTTTCCGGATTCGGGCTTAAATATGCCGATTACGCACCGCACGAGGGTAGTCTTCCCGGAACCATTGGGCCCAATCAGGCCCACGATTTCGTCCCTGTCTATTTGGAAGCTAACATTGTTGACGGCAACCAGTCCACCAAAACGCTTGGTCAAGTTTTCCACTTCGAAAAATGGTGCCATTCTATAGCTCCTCCTCTCTCAGCTCACGGCGGGATACCTTGCCGATGTCCGTCTTGGGCACCTCGCCTCTGAACTCGACTATCTTGGGTACCATGTAGTGAGCCAGCTTTCCAGTGCAATACTTCATAATTTCTTCTTCCGACACTCTGCCTCTGGCTTCCGACTCAAGAACGACGATGGCTTTAACTTTCTCGCCAACCTCGGGGTCGGGGACACCGATGACGCCTGCCTCCCTGACTTGAGGATGAGAAGTCAGCACTTCCTCTACCTCTCTGGCAAATACCTGCAGACCCTTATATTTAATCATGTCTTTCTTCCTATCGTAGAAGTAGAAATAGCCTTCTTCATCCATTCTTGCCAGGTCGCCAGTGCGCAGCCACGTTTCACCGTCGATTTCCAAAAACACTTCCTTGGTTGCTTCCGGCTTCCCCCAGTATCCCGCGAAGACATTGGGCCCTTTGAATACCATTTCGCCTGTTTCCCCAACGGGAAGGAACTTGGTGCCTTCCGCCTCAATTATGCCCGCCACGGTACCAGGCATAGGTACACCGAAGGAACCGATTTTCGCCCTGCCGTAGGGATTGACCATACCGACCGAGGTCGTCTCGGTCATTCCCCAGCCCTCGTGGATTCTAGCGCCAGTTCGCTTTTCCCAGCCCCGGGCAGTGTCCTCGAGAAGAGCATCAGCACCGGAGACAAGGACTTTTATGTGCTTCCAATTTACTCTGTCAGTCTTTTCATAGTCCTTGAGATATTCAAACAGGGCGGGAACACTGTAGAAAATAGTTCCTTTGTAATTTTCTAGTGCGCTCAGAATGTCATCAGGGTCAGGAGTGGTAATTAGCACCGAAGTGTAGCCCTGGGTCATTCCTCCCATCATGACCACTGCTTGACCATAGATGTGATAGAAAGGCAAATAGGCTATTATGGTTTCTTTACCCTCCTGGATGACATCACCCCAGAATCCATCGGCGAGCTCTCGAGCGGCGGCAAAATTGTAATGAGTTATCACAGCCCCTTTGGGCCTCCCGGTTGTCCCTCCAGTGTAGGGAAGAGTTACTATGTCCTCTCTGACATTGAACTCGATTTTGGGCGGATTCGGAGGATATTTCTTAATCAAGTCCTGGAATCGATAAAATCCCTCTCTTTCAAACACTTCAACAGGCGGGGCGGCCATTTTCTGATATACAGCCCGGAGCACACTGCTGCCCAGAAACTTTTTCATTCCCGGCAGGTATTCGCCGATGCTGGTCAGGATGACAGCATCCAGCTTGACTCCGCTTTTTTCCACGTTATCATAAAGAATATCCAGGCAAACAATCATTCTCGCCCCGCTGTCTTCAATCTGGTACTTGATTTCGGAGCTGACATAAACAGGGCTAATTGCCGTTAAGGTAGCTCCGGCTTTCAGGGCTCCGTAATAAGCTATGATGAACTGAGGCGAATTAAGCAGCAGGAGGGCAATCTTGTCTCCTTTCCTGATCCCTAAATCATGTAGCGCCGTAGCAAACCTGTCAACCTGGTCTCTGAGCTCTCGGTAGCTGACCTTTCTACCATAGAATATCACAGCGGTCTTGTCTTTCCATTTTTCGGTAGTCTCATTAAAGGTATCCACCACGGACTTTTCCTCGACTGTAATATCCGGCGCCACCCCCTCCAGATACCATTTTATCCACGGCCTGGCTTCATATTGGGCTTTGTTTTCATCCTGTGTCATTTCTTACCTCCATTTTCTTACAGACAGTGTTTGTAGTTAAGCGCAAAACGTAATAATTCAGTGTTTCCAAAATCCAAACCCATCTTAACCATATTTTCTCAAACTGTCAAGCTTTTTGTCATTGCGCGCACCCTACTCTTTTTGTCATTGCGCGCACCCTACTCTTTTTGTCATTGCGAGCCCCGACAAGTCGGGGCGTGGCAATCTCCGGGATTGCAGAGCCTGTTCCAGCGGGTAAGCGGGGAATCCCCCACAGAGATTGCGGAGCCTGTTCCGAAGCATAAGCGAGGAATCTCGGCTCCTCGCAACGACAGAAGGGGGAGAGTGCCTCACAACGACACGAAGGGGGTGGCATTCTAAGCCCTTCTCCATATTTTTGTAGTTGCTTGATTTATCAGGCTTTTATCGCCCAATAAATTGGGCAACTACATTTTTTGAAAAGGCGAGGATAAACCTCGCCACTACATTCATTTGTAGGGGCGGGGCTCGTCCCCGCCCGCAAGGCTCACCACTACATTATACTGGAGTTTGCTTCGGCACTATCGTGCCTCGCAACGACAAAAGGAAAATGTCATTCTGAGCCGCAGGCGAAGAATCTCCAAGATTCTTCATTGCGCGGAGTTTACACCGAGCGAAGCCAAAGTGCTCCATTCAGAATGACAGGTATGCAGGCGGAGATAAACTCCGCCACTACACTTTTTCACCAAGTTGCTGAAATTCTCGACAAAACCTCACCTTGACAGTGGGGGGAGAGTGATATAACATAGGCGGCAAGCCCTAATTTCGGAAAAGATAGAAGGAATGGAAAATAAAATAAAGAAAGGAGACTAATTATATGGAAGAGGCAGTTATTGTCAGCTATCTGAGGACACCTTTTTCCAGGTCGAGGCCGAGGGAGCCAGAGAGAGACGTGTTCAACAGTATAAGAATGGACGACATGGCTGGCAGGCTGGTCCAAGAAATGTTGAAGCAGACCAAGATAAACCCCGAGGAAATCGGCGATGTGCTCACGGGGACAGCGATGCCGGTGCTCGAGCAGTGGCTCTATGGAGGGAGGACAATCAACTTCCTGGCCAGGCTGCCGTTCAATGTCCCGGGGCAGGGGATTGACCGCCAGTGCGCCTCGTCGATGTCCACGATACATCAGGGGGCCATGGAAATCATGCTGGGGTACTCCGATATCGTCATCTCCTGTGGAATCGAGCATATGACCCACATCCCGACCCTGGGAGGCGGCGAGCTAACTCAGGTACCGGTGCAACCTAATCCGAGATTGTTCACCGAAGAGTTCAAAGAATGGGACATGATGACCACCATGAACATGGGCCTGACTGCGGAGAAGTTACTCTCAGAGACCACCTTCACCCGGGAGGACATGGACAAATGGGCGCTGAAAAGCCATCAGATGGCGGCAAAGGCTGTGGAAGAAGGGTATTTCAAGGGGGAGATATTGCCGATTGAGGCAGCACAGGCGGATGGGACGAAGAAGGTCATTGACCATGACGTAAGCATCAGGGGCAATACCTCGATGGAGGCTCTCGCCCAGTTGCAGCCTGCCTTCAAGCCGGATGGGCAGATAACGGCGGGCAACTCCTCTCCGCTCAATGCCGCGGCCACTGCCATGATGCTGATGTCGAAAAAAAAGGCACAGCAGTACAATCTCAAACCCCTGGCCAAAATTGTATCCATGGGGTGGGCTGGCGTTGACCCGACAGTGATGGGAAAAGGCCCGGTCCCGGCTAGCCGCAAGGCCCTGGCACATGCCGGCCTTGAAGCAAAGGACATCGATTTCTGGGAAATCAACGAGGCCTTCGTCATCGTGGCGCTCTATATCATGAAAGAACTGGGCATTGACCCCAACAAAGTCAACGTCAAGGGTGGCGCTACTGCCATCGGACACCCGTTGGGAGCCACCGGCACCAGGCTGGTTGGCACCCTTGCCAGAATACTAAACGTCGAAGGAGGAAAATACGGTCTGGCCACCGCCTGCATTGGTGGCGGTCAGGGCGCTGCCACCATACTGGAGCGGGAAGACTAAGGAAGGCCTGGAGGGACGAACCAATCTGCCAAACTTCGTGGTAACCAATATTAAGGAATACCACTTCCGCTCATTTTTGTCATTGCGAGCATCCTACTCTTTTTGTCATTGCGAGCACCCTACTCTTTTTGTCATTGCGAGCACCCTACTCTTTTTGTCATTGCGAGCCCCGACAAGTCGGGGCGTGGCAATCTCCGGGATTGCAGAGCCTGTTCCAAAGCGTAAGCGAGGAGTCCTGCTCCTCGCAATGACGGTAGTTACCTGATAACTTGGGTAACTACATTTTTTGAACACCCTCAATATGCTAGAATAATTCCAACAACACAGATTTAGCGCGGGTGAGATGAACAAGAAGAAGAAAGTGGCTGCCTTGAAGCATCGCCAGCGCCGAAAGAAGCTCAAGGAAAAGAGCAAGGCCCGGGCTTCAGCGAAGGAACAATGAAAAGAGCCCTCCTGTTAACTGGCAAGCCGGGCACAGGTAAAACTGCTCTCATCAAAGAAGCCCTGGCCAGGACAAAAGTCAAGAGGGGCGGTTTTTATACTGAGGAGATACGGACTGGGGGAATAAGGCAAGGGTTCAGGATTGTTACCCTTGATGGTCAGGAGGCGATATTAGCCCATGTCAGCATCTCCAGCCCCTACCAGGTAAGCAAATACAGGGTGGACACAGACAGCCTGAACAGAGTTGGCGTTTCTGCTCTGCGCCAGGCGCTGAAGGAAAGCGATTTGATAGTCATTGATGAGATTGGCAAGATGGAGCTCTTGTCGCCCCAGTTCAAGGAAGTCGTTATGCAGGCAATAAACAGTGACAAGAAAGTTTTGGGCACCATCATGCTTAACCCCCACCCCTTTGCCGACGAAATCAAACGCCATCTCGAAGTCGAAACGCTCCTGGTAACCCGAGATAACCGCACTGAGGTAATGAGGAAAGTCCTAAACTGGCTAACGTAAGGGGTGAACTGAGGCCCCCGCTCCCTCCCCAATACCTTTCATCACCTGGTTTGTCGACTCACCCTGCAAATGCTATTATTGTCTTAAAGACGACCCTAAAGGTAAAGGAGACATTAAATATAATGACAAATTCTGAACTTGAAAATCTAAGTGTGATGTTGTGGCGCACGGTGTACCAAACCTACACCCGGTTTAAGAATGGTATGGACCGAATACTTACGGAACAAGGGCTTACTATGGAGCAGTATTTAGTCCTTGTGACTATAAAATACCATGATGCGCCTATAAGAATCACTGATGTAGCCCGCTGGTTAGAACGTAGCACGAACAGCGTCAGTATGATAGTCGACCG
>JAUWYE010000133.1 GCA_030615965.1 Dehalococcoidia bacterium
ACAACCTAGCGGTTAACAGCCGCCCGCTCTACCATTGAGCTATCGGGGAACACTATGGCTACTGAGCCTGGATAGTTCCTGGGCTTCCATTTTAAAAAGGCTTATTCCCGTTTTTCTAACAGCCGTTTGTCTCCTATCCCAGCCCCACAGCCCAGCATTAGACTATTATATCCAACACCATTTGTCAAAGGACACGAGTTACGGACAAGACAAAGGGGTAGCCACCCGGAGAGGGTGTGGCTTGGATTGGCTTGAGGCTGCCAATCTAAACGGACTTCAACCTGACAATGCCGTTTTTATTCCTGACTTTGCTCTGGCTATCCTAGCTTAGTGCCCGATACTTGCCAGTTGAAATTCCTGCTTTGTCAAAAAGAACCCGGATTTTCTCTATCTCTTCATCATTCGGACCGCTACCGATGCCAAAGGTGCCAATGCCAACATATTCATCACGCCTGGGATTATCAGTAATAGTCCAGATGGCGAATTGCCTGATGCGAAATTCCTCTTCGTGGAAATCAGGCAGGTCTAGCAGAAGTATCAGGTCATCGGGGGCTGCTTCTAAACTCAGTATCAGATTGTCACTCTTGCTGGGCGCATCTAGTTCCATGTTGGCACAGGCGGTATTAAGGTCAATAGGTCCCACTGTCTCATGTGGATACAGCATTAATAATTTCTCGGCGATAACTACCATGCTTTGGACGCCTGCCACCTGTGACTCAAATATTGTCCCCGGTAAAATAGCAATTTCTAGAGCATCATCGCTCTTTGAGATAAGGCTTATCTCTATGTAATTAATGGCACCTTGACCACAGGAGTTGACCTCAATAAGTCCTCTGGTTTGTGCATCTACAAGCTCGGCATAAACCGCTATCTGTAACGCCTGATATTCTTCAGTCGGGATTCCCACTTCGTCAAACAGGCTCCGTATCCTCTCAATCTGCTCATCATTGGGGGTAGTTTTCGTTCCGTAGTAGTCAATGCCAGCATATTCATTACGCTTGGGGTTATCGGTGATAGTCCACAGGGCAAATTGCCTGATGCGAGAGGGTTCATCCTGGAAACTGGCTGAATTAAGCAGCTTCATAAACTCCCCACTGGCTGGAGTCATACTCAGCGCCAGGCTGTCATCCTCGCCGGGTATGTCTAGTTCCATGTTGGCGGAGACGGTGTTAATGGCAAAAAACCCGGTTGTCTCATGCGGTTGTAGCATCAGGCTTTTCTCTGTTGTAGCTACCATGCTCTGCACACTGGCTGATAGAGGCTCAAATAGTGTTCCTGGCAAAATGGTAATATTCAGCCGGTCATCACTCTGGGATGTAATGTCCAGCTTGATAAACTCAAGGGTGTCGGTACCGCGGGCACTAACCTCAATAAGCCCCTCGCTTTGCCCTTCCATAAGCTCTATTTCCAGGGTTTCAACCGAAGGCTGTGTCGTGGTTGAGGACTCCTCAGTATCAGAAGGCTTGGAGAAGGCGTTGATAATGCCGACAACTACGAACAGCAGCACCACCGCCCCTATCACTACCAGGCAACCAATGGTGGACTTTTTCATTTGTCCTCTCCCCTTCCTCCCCCAAATTGGCAGCCGACCCTTTCCAGATTAAACGGCACCAACAGTTGCCGTAAAAGCCCTCCTGGTGCCTTGTTTACATTTTTCCCTATCCCTAAGCCCAGCACTGATTGGAATACTTCCAGAGTGGCTGGGCACTCTGGGCAGTTCCCGGACTCCTGTTTGAGAAGAAGCAGTTTATTCCGATACTACAGGAGCTACTCGTATCTTATTCACGACCAACAATATAAGTTTATTATATATAGGCGTGTTCGTCAAACAGCTAGGATTTCAGATTGACCATTCCGAGAGGCTGTACGATCAGCATCAGCGTCTCGAGATGGGATCTTAATTAGCCAACGAACCTTCTGTCATCCTTGCTTGACAAACTGCACCTTTTTTCTTAGTATAGTGTTAGCTACCTGCACCCGACGAAGCACATCAAAGTATTGCAAGCAGGTACCTCCAGGTATCAGTACTAGTACCCCGGAGTTTCTGTGAAACAGGAGACGATGCATCATAATGCGTAAAGAAAAAGTTAGAAAAGGTATTATCCTGACTGCTGGTGATAGTAGCCGCCTAGGCTCTCTAACTGCCATCTGCCCAAAGGTTCTGTTGCCAGTGAATGGTAAGGAACAATTAATAAGGTACCCTATTGAGGCATTGGCAGCCGCGGGAGTTAGTGACATCGCCATTGTGGTTGGTTACTTGGGAGATAAGGTAATAGAGGTGCTGGGCAATGGCGATGACTTTGGTGTAAGGCTGCAATATGTCTACAACTCTGATTATCTCGGTGGGAACGCCATCTCAGTATATAAAGCTAGAGAGTGGGTGCAGGAAGAGCCAGTCGTTTTATGCATGGGAGACCACGTAATTGATGGGGAGATAGTAAAGCATCTTCTAGACAGGCAGGTCTTCAATGAAACACTTTGCGTTGATTATACGCCAGCTCACCACCATGAACTGGCCGAGGCGACCAAGGTCGTGGTTGATAGTGCTGGCTGCATTAGAAACATCGGCAAGGGCCTTGTTTACTGGGATGCTCTCGATACCGGGGTCTTCCTTCTGACAGAGAGCTTCTTTCAGACTCTACACGAGCTTGTTCAACATCGTGGCACTGAGGTTACCATCAGTGATGTTATCCGCTACCTAATCGGCCAGGGGCACTCTTTTGATACCTGCGATGTTAGCGGCTGCTTCTGGGCAGATATAGATACCAAGGAAGACTTAGATATGGTAAGGGGATAGCAGATAAGGATGGAGACCGTGTATGATGGCTATATTTCCAGGCACGTTAACAGGAAAATGTCAGAGCCAATGGCAAGGCTACTGGCAAAGACAAAAGTAACCCCCAATCAGATGACATGGACAGCGTTCGGCATTGCCCTGCTGTCTTTTGTCAGCTTTATTCTTGGCTATAACATAATAGCAGGCCTTTTAGTCCAGCTATCATCTATTGTTGATGGTACAGATGGAGGCCTGGCCCGGCTAAAAGGTATGACATCGGAGTTCGGCGGCTTTCTGGACTCTGTACTTGATCGGTATGCTGATATTTTGATAGTGCTGGGGCTAACCTTGTGGTCTCTGGCTCACGAGACATATTCTGGCATTTGGCTGGTCGGCCTTCTAGCTCTCACTGGGAGTATTTGCATCAGCTATACCAGAGCACGCATTAGCTCGAATCATCGGCATCTATTTGATAATGGCTTCAAGTCCCTGGCTTCGCGTGATATAAGACTTTTCCTGATAATGCTCGGGGCAGTCATCGGGCAAGCCTATTTCTGCCTTATCGTCATCGCCGTCTTGACCAACGTGGTAGTTTTCTACAGGATCCTTTACATGTATAGATACCTGGGGCAAGAGGACAGTCAACCCAAACCTATCTCACAAAGTAGCGAAGACCCATAAAAACACCGCCAAACTCTCTTTCAGTTTCAAGTACTTTAGAGATGAGCAATGATTATCCAATGTGATTTTGATGGCACCATTATCAGAAACAATCTCAGTGTTCTGATTAGAGAAAAATATGCTTGTGGTGACTGGCAAAGGATTGACTCAGACTATCTTCATGGCCATATAACTGTTGAGCAGAGCAATAAACTACAGTTTGCACTCATTAAAGAACCTAAGGAGAGACTGCAAGCGTTCGTTCGCCAGCACATTGAGCTGAGGCCGGGCTTCGTGGAGTTTGTCAGGTATTGCCAGGAGAGTGCTATCCCTTTTGTTATCGTTAGTAGCGGACTTGATTTTTACATTGAACCTGTATTAGTAGAGATTGGTATGCCGGATTTAGAATTACACTGTGGGCAAACCTCCTTCAGCCGTGATGGCATTGACGTATCCTATTATGATCCTGAGGGTAACATCATCAACCAGGGATTCAAGAAAAAGTATTTGACTTGGCTTAAAAAACGAGGGAAGAATATCATTTATTTAGGGGATGGGCTTTCTGACTTGGAGGCAGCAAGTCAGGCTGACCATGTATTTGCCACGGGACATCTGCTGGATTTGCTAGACACACAATCGATTGCCTGCAGCGCTTTTTCTGATTTTTTCGATTTAGTGCGTCAAATTCGACTTCTTTGATACTTCAGTGCTTTTCGTTTAAGTTGTAGCAGCACTTCTGACATGCAAAACAGAGTATAATACACATTTAACAATCCAATGGATTTTCAAATCACACAAAAAGATGGATTGTTGGTTATCAAAGACCAACTGCGCATATCCATAATGGCTTGGACTTTAGATAATTGGAGATCTGATATTAAGCAATCGCCATTCCCG
>JAUWYE010000104.1 GCA_030615965.1 Dehalococcoidia bacterium
CCTCTGCGTGCCAATGCCCAGAAACCTGAGATAGGGCCGAAAACACCGGGAACAGCTCTGAGGTACTGGAACAGAATAACGACAGCGATGGCAAATTAGCCTTTTCTCCACCGAATGGTAAGTAAGAGCTATGGAGCAGCGGGGGCAGCGAAAGACAAAGCCACAGTTACGACATCGAACAAAGGTAGCTGTGCCCCGACGGTTAAGGAAAAGAACTATCTGCTCGCCCTGCGCCAAAGTTTCTTTCATGGCAGCTAATAAGGAACGGCTAAACAAGCTTGTGTTTCCGGCTTTAAGTTCTTCCCTTAAATCCACTATGCTTACTTCGGGGAGAGGGGAATAACCACGAGGAGTAATTCTTTCCTTTAGCTCTACAAGATAATATTCGCCTTGCTGTGCCTTATGAAAACTGCCAATATCAGGGGTAGCACTGCCCAGGATGACAACAGCATCACTGAGTTGAGCTAATCTAATGGCCACGGCGCGGGCATGATAGCGAGGCGATTTATCTTCTTGTTTGTATGTCCACTCATGCTCTTCATCGATAATGATAAGACCGAGGTTGGGCAGGGGCGCAAATAAGGCGCTCCTTGGTCCGATGACAACATCGCAGTTTCCTTCCATTATCCATTGCCATTCGTCGAACTGCTCTCCCAGGGAAAGGCCACTATGCAATACTGCCACACGCCCGGGAAAGCGATTAGCAAATCTCTCTACTGTTTGCTGGGTCAAAGCGATTTCCGGGATAAGGCAAATGCCACGCTTACCGGCGGCAATAACCTGAGCTAAGGCTCGCAAGTAAATCTCAGTTTTGCCGCTGCCAGTAACGCCAAAAAGGAGAAAAACCGGTGGGCTGCCGGATTGCCTTGCCTCCCCCACAATGACATCCTGGATCGATTCCCAAGCAGTTTGTTGAGATGAAGTGAGAACCGGAGGCGGAGAAGTTGTGAAGCTGAGGTGAGATAAGGGGTCACGTCTTACCCTGAGCCTTTCCACTGAGATCAAATGGCGGCTCTCCAGGGCTTTGATAGTGGCAGGAGAGCAATTGAGACGTTTCCTCAGTTCGCTAATTGAAATAGGTTGAGTCTGCCCGGTCAGAAATTCTAAGAGTTCTGCCTGTTTATAAGCTCTAGACTTATCCAGGCGAGCCTTTGCCACTTCAATTTCTTCTCTGTCAGCTATTAGCTTAATATAAGAAAGCGTTTTGGGCTTTATCTTTGCCTTTTCCAATTCCAGAGTTTTTGTAATTAACTGACGGTCTAGCAACTGGTCGGTGATTTGCCTGGCTTTTCTTTTGCCAATTGCCTCTTCCAGCTCAGGCAAGCTCATCTTCTTTTTCCCTCTCATAATATGAAGGGTTTGCCTTTGCTCCGGTGTTAGGGATGATAAATCTACTTGGGAATCTGTTAGCTGAAAGCAAGTAATAGCCCGCCTCTCAAATCCCGGAGGCAGCATTAAAGCCAAGGCATCGAAAAGGGGGGCAAAATAGTGTTCGCTTATCCACTGGGCAAGCTTTATTTGTATCGGGGAAAGCAAAGGAAAATCACTAACAATGCCAGCTATTTCCTTAGTTTCTTCAACCGATGGCTCGTCTGGTAATTGGAGCACAATCCCCTGAATGACCCTGGAGCCAAAGGGCACCCATACTGCTTGCCCGGCACTAATATTGAGCCCCGGCGGTATGGCATAGCAAAAAGTTGACCGACTCCCCGGTGAATTGACTGCCACCTCGGCGTAGTTCATTCAGAGGTCTGTGCTTCTTCCTCTTGAGGCATGGCTTGCTCTATTGCCTTCTCTCGCCTTTCCTTAAGTCGAGCCTGCTTAACGCTGAGCCTGCGCATATAATAGAGTTTGGCTCGGCGCACCTGTCCATGCCTGAGCACCTCCACATTTTGCACAGAAGGGGATTGGAAAGGGAAAGTACGTTCCACTCCAATGCCGTAAGATACCCTCCTCACCGTAAAGCTTCCACCATCAACGCCCTTCCTCATTTTAATCACCAGTCCTTGGAAGTGTTGCAGTCGCTCTTTATCCCCTTCCCTGGTCTTCAAACTAACCTTGACTGTATCGCCAGGGGAAATTTGAGGAATATTGGGGTTCATTTTGGGTTTAACAAATTCTCTAACATCCATTTCCTTTCCTCATCTTCCTTTCCTCATCGCAGAGATTGCCCTTCTTCAAGAGGTCAGGGCGTCGTTTCGCCGTTCGCAGGATAGCCTGACGGCGTCGCCATTGAGCAATTTCGCCGTGATTCCCTGAAAGCAAAACCGAGGGTACTGACCAACCCCGATATACCTGAGGTCTGGTATATTGGGGATATTCTAAAAGCCCGTTGCTATGAGAATCACTGCTGGCGGAATCTTGTGAGCCAAGCACTCCCGGTATAAGTCTAACGACAGCATCCACCACAACCAGGGCAGCTAATTCCCCCCCACTAAGCACATAATCCCCGATACTGATTTCATCGGTAGCTAAGTACTCACACACCCTCTCGTCTAAACCTTCGTAATGGCCACAAATTAACATCAGATGGGGGTGGAGGATTAGTTCCTGAGCAACAGATTGAGAAAAAAGCCTGCCCTGAGGGGTGAGTAATATGATAGGCATCTCACTTACACCAAGTTGTTGTTTTATCGCCTCTGCTGCCTCAAAGATAGGCTCGGGCTTGAGCACCATACCAGGGCCACCGCCGTAGGGATAGTCATCCACAGTATGATGTTTGTCATGGGTGTAGTCGCGAATATCATGAATCACGATGTTCACCAATCCCTGCTCCCGAGCACGCTTGACGATGCTCTGGTTGAGTGGAGAGGCAAACATTTCAGGGAAGAGACATAAAATATCAACACGCATGGATTCCCCAAACAAAAACCTTCAAAGTGCATATCTTACCATGCAGGCGGCGACAAAAGAAAGTCTCGTGCTCCCCAGTGACTTTGGCTCTCAGGGAGCAGCGTATCCATTGGGCTATATTTAGCACCACTCTGTTCTCAATCCCCAAGACGAAAATTGTTCGAAAATTCAAAAAAATCGCCAAAGGGTATTGACAAAATAAAGATAAGGTTTATAATAATAGAATTGTGGGGAAAAGTGGGGAAATAGGGTAAGCGAGGGCATGATAGATGAGGTAAACGAGAAAAGATTGGGGGGCTTTGGGGAGAACCGAGAAGAGTAAGATGTTTTTTGGTGAGTATCCATATAAGGTTGATGAAAAGGGAAGAGTGCCTCTGCCGCCAAAATTCAGGCGACAAATGAGGGAGGGCGTGATATTAGCCAAGGGGATGGGAGAGAAATGCATTGCTGTTTACCCTGTAGCTGAGTGGAAAAGGTTGTCCGACAGCTTGGCTGCCAAGGCAGTAACTCAAGCTAACTTAAGGAAGTTGAATCGCGCTATCTTCGGCTCTGCCTTCAGCACCTCCTTCGATGGGCAAGGCAGGATAACATTGCCATATCCCCTGCGTGACTATGCCGGGATTGGTGACACAGCGATTGTTGTCGGTGCCAATAAGTGTGTTGAACTCTGGAGCGAAGATGAGTGGAAGGCTGAGAAAACATCGGCCGAAGAACAGGCATCACAGATAATTGAGAGTTTTGGAGCATAGTGAATGATCGTCGCCATGTCCTTACCCGTCCACGTGCCTGTTTTGCTTAATGAAGTTATAGCAGGGCTACAGGCTCGGCGAGGAGGTTACTTCATTGACTGCACTGTCGGTCTGGGGGGACACTCGGCAGCAATACTGGAAAAAATTTCACCCTCAGGAAGACTTTTAGGAATTGATGCTGATCCTGAAGCCATCAAAGTAAGTCAAGATAAACTTAGCGACTATGGCGAAGCAGTTACTTTGGTTAATGACAACTTTGTTAACCTTGAGGCTATCTGCAAAAGATACCATTTTCATCCAGTTGATGGTATTCTTTTCGACCTTGGTGTTTCTTCTCTGCAACTGGATACAGCCGAACGTGGCTTCAGCTTCCACCTCGATGCTCCCCTAAATATGAGGTTCGATCCCGGGCAAGGGTTAACCGCATCGGATATCGTTAACAGCTTCTCTGAGCAAGAGTTGGCTAAGCTCATAGAAAAATACGGTGAAGAGCGTCACAGCCGGCGGATAGCGCGGTACATCGTTCAAAATCGCCCTATCGCTACCACCGTGGAGCTTGCCCGCTTGGTAGAGCAAGCTTTAGGCGGCAAGCGTGCCAAAATTCACCCTGCCACAAGAACCTTTATGGCTCTTCGCATCGCGGTCAACAGTGAACTACAGAATCTGGAGCTGGCTCTCAAACAAACTATTGACCTCCTTCGCCCCGGGGGGAGATTAACAGTCATTAGTTATCATTCTCTGGAAGACCGTATAGTTAAGCAATTCATGCGATACGCAGCCAGCAGCTGCCTATGCCCCCCGGGAACAGTAATTTGTCGCTGTGGGCATGTGTCCACCTTGAAGCTCATTTCACGGAAGGTTATTAAACCTACCTCGTTGGAGATAGAATCCAACCCACGCAGCCGTAGCGCTAAATTAAGGATAGCCGAGCGACTCAACTAGGCAGCACTCTCAGCAAAAAAGGAGGTGAAAATGGCAAAGAAAATCATTTCAGCTATTGATGTGGGCACAACTAAAGTAGCCACCATCGTGGCTAATATCAAAGCGGAAGACGACATTGAAGTTTTAGGAGTGGGAGTCGTTCCCTGTCGCGGCCTACATAAAGGCATCGTTGTCAATATGGATGAAGCCAGACAGTCCATTGCCGCATCAGTGAGGGAAGCTCAAAGAATTAGCGGCATACGTATAGATTCTGCCTATGTTGGGGTTACCGGCAGGCACATAAGCAGCCTGAATAATCGCGGGGTGGTAGCTATCCCCCGAGACGATCGATTAGTGCGTACTCAGGACCTTAAACGGGTGCTATCTGCGGCTCGTAATATCACCGTCGCTGAGGGAAAGAGGGTGCTCCACGCCATTCCTCGTTCTTACGCCCTAGATGGACAGGAGGGAGTGAGACAGCCAGTAGGCATGCATGGGTCCAGGTTAGATGTAGAAACCCATATCGTCACTGCTTCAGTAACTTCGATACAAAACCTGGTCAAATGCGTCCGCAGTGTTGGCGTTGATGTTGAGGACCTCGTCCTCGAGCCTCTGGCTAGTGGAGAAGCAGCATTGACTCCAGAGGAAAGAGAATCAGGTGTTATCATGGCTGACATCGGGGGCGGTACCACGGATATAGCGGTATTTAAGAATGGCAGCATCTATCACACCGGTATCCTTCCAGTCGCCGGTTACCAGGTAACCAGCGACATCTCCATAGGCTTGGGCCTGCCTTTTAATATTGCGGAAAAGATGAAGAAGAGATATGGCAATGTCACACCTACTTTAGAGATGGACCAAACGGTCCAAGTGGGTATCGAGAATGGTCATAGCGCTTCTTATAAAGACCTATGCAATATTATCCGGGCTCGCATGGAGGAGTTGCTACAACTCATATTGCTGGAGATGCCCACCAGCGATTATCAGACCCTGGCGCCTTGTGGTTTAGTGCTCACCGGTGGCACATCCAATCTGTCCGGGCTTGACGAGTTAGGGCAGTCACTGTTGCGAATTCCGGTGCGCAAAGGCCGACCTTTGAGTATGGGC
>JAUWYE010000013.1 GCA_030615965.1 Dehalococcoidia bacterium
GCTGCATCGTTCCCTGCTTGGCTTTACCGACCACCATGTAGCCGAGGCTTTGTTTAGCGCCGTGTGCATACTCTTTCTAATAATGGCCATTAAGCGGGCTCGAGAAAGGGAGATTTCCTTCGGCCACTTTCTAAGTAGAGACTGGTCAACTATCACCAAGCCTCTCGTCTATACCCTGCTCGCTGGCGTCTTCCTGGGTATTTATCTCCTTTCCTGGCAAGGTGGGCTGCTGTTCATCTTCATTATATTTGCTTACCTGGTGATTCAGTTCATCGTGGACCACTTAAGGCATAAATCGAGCGACTATCTGTGTATTGTAGGCACTCCTCTTTTCCTGATTGCCTTACTCATGCTTCTTCCCGTATTGGGCAAGAGCGGCCTGGATACCATTTATCGTGTAGCTCTGCCAGTTGTCATAGTGGTACCCATAGTCTTAAGTATTATCTCACGGCTCATGGCAGGCAGGGCTTGGAAGCCTGTTTACTATCCTTTGACCTTGCTGGGACTGGCTGGAATTGGTCTTGCTGTTTTTCATGCCATCAATCCCTCCCTGTTTCAGTCCATGCTCGAAAAATTTAGCATCTTCACCCCGGGCGGCGCTTGGCTGACTGTTTTGGAGATGCAGCCCCTGACCTTAAGGATAGCCTGGGCCAACTTCACCGCCTCCTTCTTCATCTCATTTGTTTCCTTTGCCATGCTTATTTATGTCGCTATTAAGGAAAAAAGTGCCGACAAAACCTTGTTCCTGGTATGGAGTATGATAATGTTGATGGCGGTCCTGGGGCAGCGCCGCTTCGGTTACTACTATGCCGTAAATGCTGCCTTGCTCACAGGGTATTTCTCCTGGAAAATGCTGGACCTCGCTGGCTTAGGCAAATTACTGGCTAAGTCCAAGGAAGTAGTGGGAGCAGTTAAAAAATTCAAGAAGAGGGAAAAGAAAACCAGGGAGAAAGCGAAGCAAAAAACATTTATGCAGCCCAGAGGCGCCTGGGTGAGGGTCATCGTTGTCGGAATAGTCATCTTTTTCGTGGTCCTTTTCCCCAATATTGGCATAGCAAAAGTACTCGCCAGCATGCCAAATCCTATTATAAACGAGGGGTGGTATAGCTCGCTTCTGTGGTTAAAGGATAACAGCCCCGAACCTTTTGATGACCCCGATTTTTATTATGAGCTATACCCGCCGCGGGATGAATTTGAATATCCCGAGACTGCCTATGGTGTGATGTCCTGGTGGGACTATGGCTACTTTATAATGCAAATTTCCCAGCGCATGCCCAATGCCAATCCTGGCCAGGTTGGGGCTGTCGAAGCTGGCCGCTTCTTAACCGCCCAGAATGAAAGCTCAGCCAACGAACTCGCGGACGAGTTAGGTTCGAAATATGTGGTGATTGACTATGCAATGGCGACTTCAAAGTTCTATGCCATGGTGGAGTGGGCTGGCGGGAGCTTGGATGATTTTTACGAAGTTTATTACCTGCCGCAAGAAGGTGGCGGGCGATTGGTAGCTTTATACTACCCAGCTTACTACAATTCCACTGTGGTCAGGCTCTACAACTTTGATAACAAAGCTGTAATTCCCACGGAATCGGTAGTTATTTCCTACACAGAGGAAGAAGGAATAGACTATAAAATAATCACCGATACCTGGTCTTTTCCTACTTATGAAGAAGCTGAGGCCTATGTCGCAAGCCAGGAGCTTGAAGACTATAGAATAGGAAGCGCCGATCCCTTTAGTAGCCCCGTGCCTCTTGAAGAGTTGAACAGCTATGAGCTCGTATATCAATCCGGGGCCACAACAACCACAACAACTGTGAAAATTTTTGAGTATCTTGGCTCAGGCGAGTCCTGAGTAAAAACACAGCAATCATTACCGGTGGGGCGGGATTTGGGGGCTCTCATCTAGTTGAGTAACTGCTGAAGCGTCGGTACAAAGTATCGCGAGGTGATATTGTAGGGGAAAAGGGTGAATCTAGAACAATTGGAGTTCGGTAAAACCTACGAAATTAGAATCACTATTACCGAAGAGATGGTTGAACATTTTGCCCAAGCCACTAGTGACTATAATCCTATCCATATGGATGAGGACTATGCCAGGGGAACGATTTTCCAGACACGGGTGGTACATGGTATGCTCCATGCAGGACTCATTTCGGGAGTTGTGGGGACCCGTTTCCCAGGCGCAGGCACGATCTATCTCGCCCAGACTCTCAAGTTCCTGAAGCCAGTCTTTATTGGTGATGAAATTACTTACCGCCTTAAGGTACTAGAATATTTTCCGGAAAAGAATAGGCTTCGTCTGGAGACAGTTTGTATCAACCAGAGAGGTGAAACGGTTCTCACTGGTGAAGCTCTGGTTATGCCACCAAACAAATAACTAGAGAGTTTGTGTCTGTTCTCATTAAGGTAATAATCCTAGCCAATGTTGCTGGATTTATGACTCTCATTTTATAAGCCTGGAATTCAATTATTAAAAAACTGTTGTATTATGCTAAACTGGAAATGGCGGGGTATGAAGGAGATGTGACTTTGTTACGACTGGAAGAAAAAATCAGAGACAAGTCGGCTACAATAGGTATCGTTGGACTTGGCTATGTAGGACTTCCATTGGCTGTCGCCTTTGCCATGGCGGGCTTCAAGGTGCTGGGATTTGACATCCGGCAAAAAAACGTGGATTCGGTCAACCGGGGCAAGTCCTATATCGCCGATGTTTCCAGTGACAGTCTCTCCTCGGTAGTGACAGGGAAACTCTTGGAGGCAACCACAGACCAGAGCCGCCTTGGGGAGGTAGATGCCATGTGCATCTGTGTTCCTACTCCGCTGACTGCGACGAAGGACCCGGACCTTTCTTACGTGATTCAAGAATCCGAGGCGATATCAAAATATCTCCAGCCTGGACAACTCGTGGTTTTAGAAAGCACCACCTACCCTGGCACTACCAAACAGGTAGTACTGCCCAACTTAGAGTCATCGGGGCTTCGATGCGGCATTGACTTCTACCTGGCTTATTCGCCAGAGCGCGTCGACCCGGGCAGCAAAAACCATAATGTTAGAAACACTCCTAAAATTGTCGGTGGCATAGACCCCCGGTCCACTCAACTGGCTCAGCTTCTTTATTCCCAGATTGCCGGCACGGTACTTCCGGTCTCATGTCCCGAGGTGGCTGAGATGACCAAGGTCTTTGAGAACGTCTTCCGCAGTGTGAACATCGCCCTGGTCAATGAGCTTGCCCATCTTTGCGAGAGGATGGGTTTAAGTGTCTGGGAAGTTATTGACGCCGCTTCTACCAAGCCTTTCGGCTACATGCCCTTTTATCCCGGCCCCGGCATCGGCGGACACTGCATCCCGCTCGACCCCTATTACCTGGCAAACAAAGCTCGGGAGCTTGATTTCCATACCAGGTTCATCGAGCTCGCCGCCGAAATCAACGAGCACATGCCTTATCACGTTGTTTCTCGTATTCTTGAAGCCTTAAACACCAGAAGCAAAAGCTTGAATGGAGCTAAAATACTTGTCCTTGGCGTAGCTTACAAGAAAGACGTTGAAGATACCAGAGAATCTCCCTCATTGAAAATAATTCAGCTTCTTCGTGAAAAGGGAGCTGAGGTAAGCTACAATGACCCTTACGTCCCTCGGATTCATGTACCCGCAGGCGACATGGAATCAGTAGAACTCAGCGGGGAATGCCTGGCCTCGATGGACTGTGTTGTCATAGCCACTGACCACAGCTGTTATGATATGAGTGAAGTGGTTGCCCGTGCCAAACTGGTATTTGATACCAGGGGCGCTACTAGAGGGCTAAAAGGCGATAATGTATTCAGGTTGGGAGGGTGATATGGGACAAGAAGACCGTGGAGACGGATAGACCACTTGTGCTCGTGAGACATGATATTGATATGGCCCCAATCCTGGAGCTTGCTCGAAGGTATCACCTCGAAATCATCGAAGACTGCACCTAATCTCTCGGCGCCGTTTACATCAACCATCAATCTCAGTCTCAATCCAACATCGAGCTATGGGGTGACATGACTGCAAAAGGAATTTTAGCTATACTTGCTCAGATGGTGTGAACGGTTTAAACTATAAGGCGGGAAAGATATGAAAACTGGTAACAGAACAAGCGAAGTGTATTATGGTACACCTTTGAGCGAGAAGGCTCATTTCGAAGCACCGGGGCGTATAGCCTGGACCTGCCAGCGGGTTAAAGGCTCAACAATTTTGGACATCGGATGTAATCAGGGGATTGTCTCTGTCTTGCTGGCACGGGCTGGCAAGCGGGTTACCGGCATAGATATTAGTGGAGATTCAATAGAATACGCTAAAGAAGAACTTACTGCGGAGAGCGACAGTACGCGCGAGCGACTTACCTTAGTCCATGGGGACGCACTGCACCAGGCTCTTGAAGAGCACAGCTTCGACACAGTGATTATCGAGCGATTAATTGAATATGTTCCAGAACCAGAAGCCTTGCTTGGTCTGGCGAGACGTGTATGCAAGCCTAATGGCAGGGTAATTATCACAACGCCCTTTGGATTACCTGAACATCCAGACTATCAGCGCACTTTCTATCTATATCGTTTTGCAATCTTGGTGTCCAAGTTCTATATGCTTAGAGAACTTGATATTGTCGGCAAATACATTGTCTTCTTGGGAGAATCTCCCAAAACCAACGACGCTGATCTTTCTAAAAGGCCAGCAATTAATCAGGACTGGCATAGGAGAATCCACCAACTATCCGAAAGGGAATTTGAGCAATCGGAGATAATGCACCGTATCATTCTATCGGAGCGGTCGAACCTGCTCACGGTACTCCAGGACAGGATAGAAGATTACAAGGCTGACAAGCAGGCGCTACAAAGCAGGATAGAAGGCCTCAAGGATATGATAGAAGGCCTCAGGGGTAGAATAGAAGGCCTCAAGGGTGAAAAGCAGACACTCCAAAACAGGATAATCAAACTTCAGAATGAACATTCGGAGAAAATCAAAGCACTGAGGGACTCAGTCACATTCCGAGTTGGGGAAGCATTGGTCAGTGCGGTGCGACCGTCAAAGGCCACAATCGCTCTACCTTTCAGATTATGGCGCATTTATCGAGACTATAGAGCAAAGAAGCTACACGCTTAACCAGTTCGATGGGAATGGCGCTGAGACCGCAACAAAAAAGGAGATTGAATGCAAAAGCGTTGCTTGGAAATTGGGCCCGGTGACAAAAGAATTGAGGGATTTGAAACGCTGGATATTGTCGAGGGCCCAGATGTTGATCATGTATGCGATGCGTCGAAACCCTTGCCTTTCCAGGACGACACTTTTGACTTGATATATGCGAGCCACATACTGGAGCACATCCCGTGGTATATGACAGAAGATACTTTAAGAGAGTGGATAAGAGTTCTAAAACCTGGAGGAGTACTAGAAATCTGGGTACCTGACGGATTGAAAATATGTGAAGCTCTAGTCCTTGCTGAACACGAGGGAATAAATGTCATTGATCTTGATGGGTGGTACAAGCTTAACCAGCGCAAAGACCCTTGTGTCTGGGCGGCGGGTAGAATCTTCACATACGGTGATGAAACAGGCAATCCAGACCATCCCAACTGGCACAGGGCAATTTTCACTCCGCGCTATCTCAAGGAACTGTGCGAACATGTTGGACTCATCCATGTGAGGGAGATGGATCCGTCGGAAGCCAGAGGCAGGAAACATGGCTGGATTACTCTCGGTTTAAGAGGAATGAAAGGTGAATTACCGAAACATTAGTGATTTAAACGAAGATATTAAAGAGTTCATCTATAAATTGCCCGGGGATTTAGACCTGATTGTAGGTATACCGCGCAGTGGTTTGTTGGTTGGGAACCTCATTGCCCTGTACCTTAATTTGCCCCTCACGGATGTCGATGGTCTTTGTGAAAGAAGAGTAATAGAGTCAGGACTGCGATTAGGTAACAAGTTCGATTTTGAGATGTGTAAGAAAGTGCTGGTTGTTGACGATAGTTTTCTCACCGGGCATTCGATGAGAGCGGTTAAGTCGGCTATCAAAGCAGCCAATTTGCCCTATGAGATATACTACGCGGCTATCTACGTTACATCAAAATACCAGGGGGAGGTTGATTTCTGGCATGAATTAGTAGAGCGACCGAGGTTCTTTGAATGGAATATTTCTACTCACAATTTTTTGAAGAAAAGCTGCATGGACCTCGATGGTGTTCTTTGCAGAGACCCTACCGAAGAAGAAAATGACGACAGTGATAATTACAGGTATTTTATCGCCAATGTAGAACCGATATTCAAGCCTTCCGTGGAAATAGGGTGGATTGTTACCTCTCGTTTGGAAAAGTACCGTGACTTGACCGACAAATGGCTGAACAAACACGGCATAAAATACAAGAATCTGATAATGATGAACTTTCCAGATAAAAAGGCGCGAGTGGCTTCCAAGAGTTATTCAACATTTAAAGCAGAGGCATACAAATCGACTGGCGCTATCCTGTTTATAGAAAGTTCGCTCAAACAAGCGCAAGAAATCGCCAGGCTTACAGGAAAAGAAGTACTTTGCATAGAGAATAATCAACTTATAAAAGATGAAAGTATAAAAGATGAAAGTCAATTTAAGAAGCAACCGGATATCGCTAGGTCAGATAAACTCCAACCGGTCAAGTTGCGTGATTGGGATTTGAGTATGTTCGCACCGGGGGAAGATAAGTTACGCGGTGATCATGAAAAATACTCAGCGGACTTACTTATAAAATATATCCATGATGGGTCTTTGTTCGTAGATATTGGTGCGAAGGATGGATACTACTCCCTTCTGGTTGGGAGGCGTTGTCCCAATTGTCAGGTCTTATCACTTGACCCCGACACAAATAGTTATGAGAGAATACAGAAGAAGGTTACTCTTGATAATTTAGGCAACGTGAAAGCCTTCAAGTTGGTGGTTTCAGGCGAGAATGAGAAGAAGGTAAGAAGCGATGGAGATGAAGCAGTCGATGCTCGCCCTGCCATGCCATCCCTCGCGTCACCTGATAAGCCAAATGAAGTAAACATGGAACAGCTCACAGAACATCTCAGGCAAATTCCTAACGAAGAGGTCTTAATAAGAATAGATTCACAAGGTAATGAGATACCCATATTAGAAGGTTTGCACAGACTCATTATTACAAACAAAAATGTGAAGCTTCTACTAAAATTCGGGCCGGGATACTTACAAACTCACGGTTATGCTCCTGAAGAAGTCTTAAACAAGCTAAGCCACATCGGTTTTAACCTGCATGCTATTGATGAGAACAATAGGAGGATTTATAGTCTATCTGAAGGCGACTTTGGGAAGTGGGTTCATTATCTACCCCCTAGCGACAAAGGCGGTTTTGTAAATTTGCTGTGTCTCAAAAAAGAGAAATCACTACACGTCTTATTTTTCTCCCATTCATCCCACCTATATGGGGGACAGAGAAGCTTGTTGCAGATGGTGGACGAATTAATAAGAGATTATGGCGTTCTTTGTTCTGTGGTGGTATCAGCTGACGGGTCGTTGAGGCATAAACTTGAAGAAACAGGAGCTGCTATCATCCCTATCAAATATGCATGGTGGTGTGCTTCGCCTTCTTTTCCTGAAGAAAAACTGGATTCCTCGGTTCGTAATAGCTATGAAAATCTCCTTTATAACATTAAGTATGTATTGAGCAAAATAAATCCGGATGTAATTGCCACCAATACGGTGTATATCCCATGGGGGGCTATAGCCGCATCTTTTATGGGCAAACCGCATGTATGGTTTGTTCGAGAAGCTGATCCTTCTTATTACGGAGTTAAATTCTTTTTGCCGCAGAGTACTATGTGGGATTACGTGATTCGTTTTTCTGACACCATAGTAGCGAATTCCCATTATGTAAAGGAACTTCTATTCAAAGATGTTTCCGATAAACGAGTCAAAATTATCTACCCCCGTGTAAGTATTCCTGCTGAAGGGCTTGAGGACAACGGGACCAGCTGCTTCACAAGAGGAACTGCAACCAAGCTCATATCGGTCGGCAGGGCTGAGGAAGGGAAAGGGTGGAAGGATACCATTCTGGCAACCAAGGACCTCGTTGCAAGGGGTGAAGATGTTGAGTTGATACTAATGGGGCACCCTGGCGGCAGGTACGGAAGACAATTGGAAACCATTGTTCACCAGGAAAGGCTGGGCGCATATGTAAGGTTTATTGGCTTCAAGGAAAACCCCTACCCAATTATGAATGAGGCGGATATTGTTCTCGCGTCCGGTGTAAATGAATCATTTGGGCGCGTTGCCGTCGAGGGCATGATACTCAAAAAGCCTGTTATAGGTGCCAATGGTGGGGGGACAGCAGAGCTAATCAAGGATGGATTCAATGGCTTGCTGTACGGACCGGGAAATCATGTGGAGCTTGCCGACAAAATAGAATATCTTATCGAGCATAGGGAAAAGGCTATGGAATTGGCTGAGAACGGTTGGAGATTTGCTGAAGAAACATTTACCAAAGAGAAATACGGCGGAGCAGTGTACAAGCTTCTGGCAGACCTCAAGAGGACAGCAACTACAATAAGTTCACATCGTGACTTCACCGTGAACGGCACAGACTTATTCGAGGCTTTGTTTACTGCCGCCGGAACTGGCAATCCAAAGGTAACCAGTTTGATTATGGGACTGAGCGACTCTCTACGAGCTGCCGAGGTTGAGATAGATAGGCTTGGCAGTAGACTAGTAAACCGGAGTGCACTGATAAACAAGCTCACAAAAGCGGCTAAGAAACTGGCGCCTCGAGGGACAAGAAGGTACCGTTACTACGACCTTGCACTGGCAGGCATTGGCATCATCCGAGACGAAGGTTGGCGGGCTTTCTGGGTCGAATTCAGACGTTGGTGCAAGTCTCGACTAGGTCTGTGATGAGATGATTAAACAATATCATTCTCTGTACTCCTTGGCATGGGGTCCTGACTTCGGAGTAGCGAGTGGGAGTCGGTTCTGCTCCTTGAATAAAATCGAGTGGAGAAAGCATGAGCGTAGGCAAAAGTAGCGGTTTTCTGACGAGAAAGCTGCCTGCATCGCTGAGGCGTGATATTCGCCGAATTGTACGGTGGGCTGCACAGGTTCGCAACACGCGTGTCTGGCCTTTGGTCAGGCCTGGCTACAACCTTGTGAAGCGTTTTGTTGATGTAGAGGGCATTCTAGGACCATCTAGAATACAGATTGCAGAGAGCAAAAAGACAAACCGTGCTACAGAATTGGAAGCCAAGCTGTGGGGTGGGTTTTCGCGTTATGCGCTTCGCGACCTGGAAAGACTCCGTCGTTCACGCTTTGCCTCACCAGCAGAGCAGAGCGTTGCAGCTTGGGCGTTGGCACGGTGGTATGCACTTCAAGACGATTACCAACGTGCATTGGATTATGTGGTGTTTATGCGAGCTGTGAAGTCCCGTGAATCCAAGCGCAAAGGCCAAGTTTTGCTTGAAGTAGATTGTTTGCTGCAGCTCGTATACCCCGAAGAAGCACGGAAAATACTGGACTGCGAATTGGAGCGTCATGGTTATGACCCGGATTTATGCCTTGCTTATGCCAACACCTATGTGCCGACAGACAATTCGCAGCCCGGCCCGGAGGCTGATGAACTGCGTTTAGAATGGATTAACCGGGTTTTTGTGTCGGCGGGATTTGCTCCTATACAAAAAGCTGACCCTCAAAAGGTCTTGACTATTGATAACGTGGCTGTTCCAACGGCCGAACGTCAACACAATGAAAATCTTCCCCAGATAAGTGTGATCGTTCCAGCATATAATGCACAGGATACTATAGGGGCTGCTTTGAAAAGTATTCTAGCGCAGACCTGGCCTAACCTCGAGGTTATTGTAGTGGATGATTGTAGTACAGATGCTACCTGTGATTTGATTCATCAGATTGCCGAGCGCGACAAAAGGGTCATTCCGGTTCTGCACGACCAGAATCAAGGAGTTTACGCGGCTAGAAATTCAGGGTTATTGCGTGCTACCGGGGATTTCATCACTACTCACGACAGTGATGACTGGTCTCATCCACAGAAACTCGAAGCGCAAGCACGTGCTTTAATGTTAGAGCCTGATATAATCGCTACAATGTCATATTTCGCTAGAGTGAGTAAGAATCTGAGGTTTACCAGAGAATGGCGTCCCTTAGACCGAAATATTCGTTACAGTTCTTCGTCGTTGATGCTTAGAAGCGAGGCGATGAGAACCCTAGGACGATGGGACTGCGTAAGAACGAGTGCCGATACTGAATTAATCCTGCGACTATCGGCGATTTTTGGGGAGGAGGCCATTCTTAACGTTCATTCTGCTGTTCCCTTGTCTTTTTCTTTGGATAAAGCGGGCTCGTTAACAAGGCAGAAGGCTACTCACTCGAAGACTATTTTTTTTGGACTCAGGCGTGAATATCATGAAGCAGCTGCCTGGTGGCGTGCAAACGCACCTGCGAAAAGTGCTTTGTGGTTGGATCCTCACAGTACTTCCAGGTCGTTCCCCGCTCCAGGCATCATGCTTAGTAAACGTTCGGCATCAAAAACATATGACGTACTTATCATGTCGGATCTTGCTATGCCGGGTGGGGCTTTTCAGTCTACTTACAACTATATACTGGCAGGCCTCCATTGTAAAAGGTCGGTAGCTGTGTTTGATTGGAGGTTGTATGAGTTAACGAATGCTACACCGATTAATCACCTCGTGCGGTCGTTGGTGCATGAAGGGTTAATCGATATTCTGGTCCCTGGCCAGGAACTGTTTGCTGAGACAATAATTGTTGGATATCCTCTTGTTCTGGGCTATCTTTTGGATGATTTTCCGAAACTACAATTTAAACATTTAGTGGTTGTGGTTAATCAAATGGCTCATCGGCTTTATACCGGCGGTGACGTTCAGTATGACCCTCGAGACATAAGAAATAACCTTGTAGAGGTATTCGGGACCGAAGGCAAATGGGCTCCAGTTTCACAACTGGTTAGACGATTAATGGAAAAGGATGAGCGCTATCCCAAGCCTCATCATGAAAACTGGACTCCTCTAATTGATAAGGACAAATGGATGCGAAGACCTTTGAAATGGCGTGGGAACAGCCGTCAGTATCCTGTCGTTGGAAGGCATTGTATGGACCATTACACCAAGTGGCCTTCTAACGCACAAAACTTGCGTAACGCTTATTTGACCGAAAGGCCATGCGAGGTACGATTCCTGGGTGGTGCAGAGCATGCCATAGGGGTTATCGGCAGTGTTCCTTCTAATTGGAAAGTGTTAGCCTTTGATTCAATTGATGTGCAGGACTTCCTTCAGGACTTGGATTTTTTTATTCACTTTCCACATGAAGATTCTATCGAGGAATTCGGGCGTCCTGTTATCGAAGCGATGGCGGCAGGATGTCCTGCGATACTACCGCCGGTCTTTACAGATACCTTTGATGACGCCGCCGTATATTGTGAGCCGGAAAAGGTGTGGAGTTTCATTGAAAGTCTATGGAAAAATGAAGCTGAATACTTAAGACAAGCAGAGAAGGGTCAATCGTTTGTTGAGCAAAACTGTGCACTAGAACTACTTAACGGGAGACTGGCTCGGCTTGAGATTGCTTAATATTGTTATAAGGATACAGCCACGCTAAGCAAAAATAGTCATTCCACCAGTAAATATTGAGAAAGGGAGAATGGCAAAAGGCTGCAGCATAACTGAGTTAGCGAATCGCCGCTTTCAGTATGAAAGAAGAGATAACTGCACGCAAAGCACTCGCCGAGCGAGACAAGCTTAAAGCCCAACTAAGGGCAGTTAGAAACTCTTTTTCATTCCGGCTGGGAAATATGCTGGTTCAGGCTGTGTACAGGCCCGGCCGCAACACAATATTGCTGCCATATCGCCTAATTCGTCTATTTGTTATGGAATTCCGAAAGCGGAAAACACTGGCGGCTAAGATTGGGAAATATACTGAAGTCAGACTGGCTGATGTGAAGCTGAACGCCTGTACAGCTGTCGTAAAGGAAAAATATATGGAGCGTTTTGGGGAGGGCAGCAGTCGCCACGGATGGTACCGCGAAGATTACTGGAGGCGTTTTGAATACGTAAGCTCTTTGCTTCCCGAGGCTAAATCCGTTCTTGACGTAGGCATGAATAATATTGCGTTTTTAAATCTTCTGATGTTGTTAAATAGGTTCCAAAGAATTCTGGGGATAGACATAAGACGACACCCGAACTTCACCATGTTATTCGATAGCCAGTTATATCAAATTATGTATGCGTCCGTTACCAATCTACCTTTTGCAGATAAGTCCATCGATTTCGTGACGTGTATGGAGGTCCTGGAACACCTTGATAAGCAGTCATTTCTGGCAGCGTTGCACGAACTCCGCCGCGTTGTGAATCGCTTGCTGGTCATTACCGTACCGTACAATGAACCTGAGCCGTTATATCGGGGACACAAACTGAAGTTCACGGATAGTGACCTGTCGACTTATTTCCCACACGGCGAGTTCATTCTTCTTAAGAAGTCAACAGGCACTGACTGGATAGCAATCATTGAGCGCTCATGAGCTTATGTAGGAAATGAAAGTATGGATGTTCGTCTACAATAGCTGCCGGCGGTTACTTCCTTGCCTGAAGGAGGTTGTGGAGGGAGTGGGCTGGGCTGTACATTCGACCCGGAGGAATCGGAGAGCATTGCCGCAGCAATCAACCGGGTGCTCGCCGACGAGCAGCGGTATGATACAATGAAGAAGAATGCCCTGGGGGCAGCCAGGATATTCAACCGAGAGACGGAGTCCAAGAAGCTACTGGAGATTTACCGGAGGTTGAGCCATCGCTTCGATGATAGAACAGCTTAAAAACATCTGGCAGAGACGGGAACTGCTGTACTATATAGTCAGGTTCCAGATGAAGGCCGAGAAAAAGAACAAGGTCCTCGGCTTTGTGTGGAGCTTCCTGGACCCGCTCCTGTTGTTCTTCACCTATATGATCCTGGTGCACTATATCTTCGGACGGGGTGGTCCCCAGTTCCCGGTGCTGCTTTTTATCTCCCTGCTGTCCTGGAGGTGGTTCGCCTCCTCCCTGAGCCGTTCGGTTACCTCCATAACTTCAAAAGTGGGGCTGATACAAAGCGTGCGCTTTCCACTGGCCATATTGCCGCTGTCCGGTATTATTATCGGCTTTTTTGACTGGCTGTTCGGCTTCGTTATTCTGGTGCCCATGCTCTTCATATTCGAAGCATCGTTTACGGTGAACATACTCTGGCTGCCGGTGCTCTTGCTCATCCAGTTTGTAGGCACCGTGGGAGTCTGCCTGATAAGCGCTGTTCTGGGGACTTACCTCTCAGACCTGAGCAATATCATCCAGTTCGCCATCAGGATATGTTTCTATTTGTCACCTATTATATGGATGGTCGAGGAGAGGGTCCCCGAAAGGCTTACCACGCTGTATATGCTGGGCAATCCTTTCGCCGGGATGCTGGAATCATACAAAAACGTGATGGTTCGCGGCGTGCCGCCCACCGAGTACGTCATAGTTGGCACGGCGGTCGCCTGTGTCGTTTTTCTGGTAGGGCTGTGGTACCTTTCCCGCAATGAATACAAGCTGGTGAAGGTAATTTAGAATGGTCAACGTCAGCGACCTGGGAATCAAGTTCAAGATGGAGAAACGACGGCGCTCCAGGGCGCTCGCTTTTCTCGATAGGTCCCGCAAGCAACAATGGTCGCCTCGTGAGTTCTGGGCGCTCAGGCATGTGAGCTTCACCGTGGAACGCGGGGAAACAGTGGGAATTATCGGCAGGAACGGCTCGGGCAAGAGCACCTTGCTGCGGGTGATAGCCGGGATTTATCCGCCCGATGAGGGCAGAGTCTCCGTTGACGGCGAGGTCTCCACCCTTTTCTCGCTGGGCACCGGGTTTAATGCGGAGCTTTCTGGGCGGGATAACATCTATTTGGACGGTGTCATGATGGGGCTAACGAAGATGAAAATCGACGGAATAATCGATGCCATAATCGAGTTCGCCGAGCTGGGTGATTTCATCGACATGCCGGTGAGGACTTACTCGTCAGGCATGCGTGCACGGCTCGGCTTTGCCATTGCCATACATAGCGATAAGGACATTGTGTTGATTGACGAAATTATGGGCGCCGGGGACGCCGCGTTTAAGCAGAAAGCTGATGCCGAGATGAGCCGAATTATCGGCGAGAAGACGGTGATAATAGTGAGCCACGTCATCCCCACTATCGAGAAATTTGCCAGCAAGGCAATCTGGCTCGACAGGGGCGTTATTGCCGCCATGGGGGAACCGAAAGGGGTGATAGAGCAATACCTGGCGGCGTCCAAGGTAAAGAAACCACCTCCGGATGAAGAGTAGGTCACGGCCTGGCAACAGGGACATTAGTATGGCGCTCATCGGCGATTCGCTATCGCTGGTTGATGTGAGCGGGAAGGCTGTCCAGAATTGCGGCAAATTTCTTTGCCATCTCCCGGTGGCTGTATTTACTGGTTTCAGCTTCATCGCCAGCGTAGCTTACAGCGCCGGTTAACTTGTATTCTTGATACAGTCGTAGCAGCAAAGCCTTTATTTCTTCCCCGGTCTGCCCGGAGACACCGGCTTTAGTCTCATCCAGTAGCTGGTCAACCACATCGGGAAAGCCACCCACGGCAAGTACAGGCCTCCTGGCTGCCAGGTATTCAAAGATTTTGGCTGGATAGTTCCCCCGCTGTTGAGCATCATTCCATTTTGGTAACAGGAGTAACTGCGACTCCCTTTGCTTATTCAGGGCAATTTCCCTGGGTACTATGCCGAACTGCCGGACTATGCCTGTCAGTCCATAACGTTCCGCTTGCTTATCTACCCAGCCTGACTCAATTCCGTAGAATCTCACTTCTACGGCGCTGGCATTCATGCTTCCTTCAGCAATCAAGTCACGCAAAGCAGCAAAAAGAGGCTCCGGGCTCTGTTTACCGGGATAGAGATTGCCAGTATAGGTGATGGTAAATTTGTCGGTTAGATTTCCCGGGGTGGTGTTTACCTCCGCCGGGTCAAATCCGTTGGGAATGCTATGCACAGGCTTCTGCCTGTGGAGGCTGCGCAAATCGTCCGCCGTAGGCTGGGATACTGCCACCAGCATGTCAGCCGCAGATAGCGTGTTTAGCTCCAGCCTCCTCTCGATGACTTTACGCAAGGGACCATATAGATAATAGTAGTGCTGCGTCCAAAGGTCACGGAAATCGGCGACCCAGGGGATTCTGAATTCGTCTTTCAACCTTTTGGCGATTATGTGGCTGGTCGCAGGGGGCGAGGTGCTGATCATCGCCTTTATGTTTTGCTGTCGCAAGATATCCTCGCCTGCTTCGACAGCGAAGCGCTGCCAGCCTTTTTGCGGGTCGGGATAGGCAGTGATTTCCCCGATAGCTGCCAATATAAAGTCTAAGGGAGACTTTTCTGACCTTATCTTTAGCTTATTCTTAACTTGAGCTATTAGAGGACTTTGAGAATCAAGCTTAAGCAGTCTTTTCCCGAAGCCGAGGGAATCATGATATTGCGTCTCGATAACGTTAAAGTGCGGGTCTGGCTTGCCAGGCAAGGCTGCTGTCAAAATTACTGCCTCCCACCCGAATTCCGGTAGGTATCTGGCAAGACCCAACGGGCGCAGACTAGCTACAGTGGGGCGAGGCGGAAAGTGATATGTTATAACAAGAACCCTTTTCATAGCCGGCCACTCAGGGAATATTCTCAGCTAATTCCATCACCGATAAGCGAGAGTTATTCATTATCATTTCTCAACCAGGCTGGTATACAATTTTATATATTCGCCAGTAATTTTATCCCAGTCGAATTTTCGATTAACAAATATTCTAGCATTTGTCCCCAATTCTGTTTTTAATTCTGTGTTGGTGAGTAATTCGCGGAGCTTTTGTTCAAATTGTCCTGAGTCTCCTGATACAGGGACAGAATTTTGCCTAGAACTGCCTGTGGGGAGTAATTCTGCTCAACATCTTTGCGTGCCTGAGACCCCAGCCTTTCTCGCAAGGCACTGTCGGCGAGCAGCCAATCGATTTTCTCTGCCAGCTCCCGCGGGTTCCTTGGCTCAACCAGCACTCCGTTCCAGCCATCCTTGATTACATCTGCATTTCCCGGAATCTTTGTAGCTATTACACACTTCCCAAAGGACATAGCCTCCAGAAGCACCAGCGGCAGCCCTTCAGCGAGAGAGGGCAAGACGAACAGGTCCGCAGCCTTGTAGGCAGCAGCCAGCTCCTCCCTGGGGAAGCTCCCAAGGAACATTACTTGTTCTTTCAATCCCAGATCTAACACTTGCTTCTCCAAGTTCGCTCTGCTGCCCACGTACCCAGGACCTTCATCCCCGATTATCAATACGGTAGGTCTAGTCTTGCAGTACATCGTCGCCTCGATGAGGTATTGGACACCCTTTCTTGGCTGGAGACCACCCACGAATAGGATTATTTGGCTATTGCCTAGCTCATATATTCCGCGAAATCTTTCCATGTCCGTATGGGGATGGGTTTCATACAGATCCACCCAATTAGGAATTATAGTTATGTCTCGATTTCTGGCACCCAGCTTTTCTAGGATTTCTGCTTGCGTTGTCGTGAGAGCAACCAACTTACGCGCAGACTTCAATGTCAATTTGCCAATGCTCCTGTGATAGAGTGCCTCTATGACACCTTTCCAGCCTTCATAATTTAGTATTGCCCCGTGAGAGGTTAATACGAAGGGACGCCTCGTGAGGACCATGCTAATTGCGACTAGATTGGACGATAAATGAAGATAACCATGAGCATGAATGACTTCAAACTTGCCACTCGTGATTAGCTTCAAAAACAGGCCTGGCATGATGGGATTGTTGAGCGGTGCAAAGGGACAGTTGAACCTGTGAACCTCCACCCCCTCGACTACTTCGTGATTCTTGGACCTGGGCACATTGGAGGTATATACGACGACCTCATGCCCTGCTTCGACTAGCTTGCGGCTTAAAGACTCGACGTGGTATTCTATGCCCCCGATATGAGGGGGATAGAAGGGAGTGACCTGAAGGATTCTCATCTCACTTTCGGCGTCAGAAGCTGCTTGGCGGCGAATAATAATTCATTAACCAGACTATGAACTGTCACCCTTCTTTGCCATTGAGTGGTAGCCCTCGTATCAGTTCTTTCATCGCCTCAGCCACCTTTGCTCTTCCATGATATTACTATAGTAGCATACTTATTGCTCACTGGGCATTGACGGGGCTTTTGAGGCCTGGATGACGCTATTTGTTCTTGATGGGCTGATTTATGCTCCGGTTATTTTCGCCTGCTTAAGGCGTTCAGGATTATGCCGGTGAAGATGCTCAATATACCAGCGATAATGAACAGAGTGGTCAGTATGGTGCTGCCTATAGCTAGGTCGCCTGTTGTGGCAGCTATATTAATCACCCTGATGCCTATGATGAGGCCAGCCACCAGCAAGATACCACCTGCCAGTCCGAAAAAGAACAAAGGTCTCCTCTGCGAAATCATGACTATTATTCCACTGAGAACGTCTATGCCATGTCTTATCGGGTTGAGGGTCGAGCCATCTGTAGTATATATGTTTGAGATTGGCACCTCGGTTATCTTGAGGTTTTTATCGGCGGCGCGGGTTATCATCTCTGATTCTATGGCGAACCCCTTCTCTTTCAATTCAAGGTTGTTTATTGCCTTTGGTGAAAGGGCTCGGAAGCCGGATTCGGAATCGGAGATATTGGCTTTTGAAGCGAGCCGGGTTGAGCGTAAAAGGACTTTTTGCCCGATGCGGCGGTATCTGGGCGTCTTATCTTTCTGGGCCTCTCTGGAGCCGATGACGAGGTCAAAACCCTCCGAGACGGGTTTGATGAGAGCGGGAATCTCATTGGGATTGTGCTGGGAATCGGCGTCGAGGAGAACCAGGACATCAGGATTTCTCTTCTTTGCCTCTGCCAGTATGCTCTGGATGGCTGTTCCTTTGCCTCTGTTTTCAGCGTGGCGGATTACGGTGGCACCAGCAAGCTCGGCAACCCTGGCGGTGTTATCCGTGCTTCCATCGTCAATAACAATGACCTCGTCCACATATTGCCTTGCCTGGAGAACTATGCTTCCGACATATCTTGCTTCATTATAGGCGGGTATGCCAGCCAGGACTCTAATCTTTTGTCTTTTGTCTGAAGTCTGAAGCCCAGGGTCTTTCATCTATGCCTACTTCACGGTTACCGATTTTGCCAGGTTGCGAGGTTTGTCAAGGTTATATCCTCGATTGATAGCAAGTAGTAAACTGTCCCACTTTGCCGTGCGCCCACGCTTACAGCAAGCAGCCCTTTATCTTGCATAACACCTAGAATGATAAGCCGTAGTCTCATTTATTGCAAGCCCTGAGTTTGTTGAGCTATACTGGATTGGCCTTTCTGGAGAATGAAGTTATGAAAGTTTTGGTCGCCGGTGGTGCTGGCTTTATTGGCTCACACGTGGTTGACGCCTTGATACAGCAGGGTTATCAGGTGGTTGTGGTAGACAACCTATCCACGGGTCGCCTGGAAAATATTAACCCAGCAGCAACATTTTATCAGGCGGATATCTACAACTCTGAACTGGAGGGGATATTCGAAAAAGAAAGACCAGAGCTTGTTAATCATCAAGCAGCTCAAACGGTGATCCAGAAGTCGAACGAGGATCCTGTCTTCGATGCGAGGCAGAATATTTTGGGCAGCTTGAACCTCATTCTCCAATGTCTCCGCTTTGGAGTGAAGAAGATTGTCTATGCATCTTCTGGAGGAGCGGTATATGGCGAGCCAAAATATCGCCCTGTGGATGAAAGCCATCCTATAAATCCCATTTCCTATTATGGAATCTCCAAGCACACCGTGGAGCATTATCTTTATCTTGCCCATCTCCAACACATGTTGAGCTATGTGGTGCTGAGGTACTCCAATGTTTATGGGCCGAGACAAAACCCTGAAGGTGAAGCCGGGGTAGTAGCTATCTTCACTCGTCAAATGTTGCAGGGGGGGCGTCCTACTATATTCGGCAAAGGGGATAAAACTCGCGACTATATCTATGTATCTGACGTAGTGACTGTCAATCTTCTGGCGATGGAAAGAGACGGAAACGGCGTCTATAATATTGGCACTGGGGTGGAGACTTCAGATCAGGAAATGTTCAATCTCCTGGCGGAGTTAACAGGGTATCAGAGTAATCCTCATTACGCGCCAGTACGGAAGGGGGAGATTTATAAGATTTGCCTCGATTGGTCCAAAGCCCAAAAAGAGCTCGGCTGGCAGCCTCAGTTCTTGCTTAGAGAAGGGTTAAGGGAGACAGTCAACTATTATCGAAGCGTATCAGGGAAATAAGTATAGAAGAAAATAGCCCCCAGGTCATGCCCTTTATTTACTTCACGGTTACCGATTTTGCCAGATTGCGGGGTTTGTCAGGGTCGCAGCCTCGATTGATAGCGAGATAATAAGCCAGGAGCTGAAGAGGAACTACGGCGACCATAGGATAGAGTAACTCATCAACTTTGGGAATCTTGACCCAGGAATCATAAATGTCGCTTTCATTGTCGGAGACACCGATAATATAGGCGCCGCGTGATTTAGTCTCCATGGCATTGCTCAGGGTTTCGAGAAAGGTATAGTCGGCGGGGCAAATCACCACTACTGGTGTGCCAGGCTCGATGAGGGCTAAAGTGCCATGCTTGAGTTCCCCGGCGGGCATACCTTCAGCATGGATATAGGAAATCTCCTTGAGCTTCAAGGCGCCTTCAGAGGCGATGGCAAAGTTAATTCCTCTGGCTATGTAGTAGAAATCGTTCTTATCTTTCAGCTTCTGGCTGAGCTTGATAAGCTCGCTTTTGTTCCAGTCCAGAACCCTGGTTATCTCGCTGCTCAGGTCGGTAAGCTTAGCTGCCGCTTCATCAAAAGAGTCAACCATGGAGAAAGACAACAGGTAGAATATGGCTAGTTGAGACAGGAAAGATTTGGTAGCGGCTACGGCTATCTCAGAACCACAATTCTGGTAAATGACCTGGTGGCTCAGGTCAGCCAGTATGGAGTTAGGCCGATTGACGATGGAGATAACTTGGGCCCCAGCGTCTCTAGCTGCCTTTACCCCTTCGACTACATCAGCGGTCTCGCCACTCTGGGAAACAGCTATAACAACGGTGCTTTTGTCCACGGAGTCGGCGAAATAACCGAATTCAGAAGCCATGACTACATCACAGAACTTCTTGCCCACTTTGGAAAAGAGGTATCTGCCGACCAGAGCAGCGTAGCGGGAGGTGCCACAGGCAGTTATAATCACCTGCCTTGCCCTCAGAATGTCCAGGGCAATCTTGGTGAATCTCTTCTCGTCCTGATGGACTATTTGGCCAAGCACCTGAGCTTGCTCCATTATCTCCTTGAGCATGAAATACTGGTAGCCTCCTTTATGGCTCTCAGCCCAACTATGGTCGAGTTTCCTGGCTTGCTTAACCAGCTTGTTTCCCTGGGCATCGAAGAATTCGATTCCTTCTTGTGTCAGCATCACCACCTCGTTATCCTCCAAATTCATCACCTGATTGGTATATTGCGAGAAAGCCAGGGCGTCGCTACTAACATAGTAATCAGGGGCGTCAATGCCCACAATCAGGGGAATGTTCTTCCTTGTGCCTATGATTTTGCCGGGGTCATCAAGAGATATGACCAGAAAGGCATAGGAGCCCTCAAGCCTTGGAGCTATATTTAACACAGCCTGTTTCAGGGAACATCCGTTTTTGAGCTCATCTTCGAGGAGGTGAGGGATGATTTCGGTATCGGTTTCTGAAGTAAATTTGTGTCCTATTTTGGTGAGTTCCTGGCGGAGCTGCTGATTATTCTCAATGATGCCGTTGTGAACTACAGCCACTCTGCCACCACAATCGGAATGAGGGTGAGCATTGAATTGAGTGACACCACCATGGGTTGCCCAGCGAGTATGCCCGATGGCAACGATGCCGGGAAGGCCTGCCAGGTTCTGTTTCTGGATGACTTCGTCAACCTTGCCGGCGTCTTTCCTTATCAGTAGCTTGCCATCGTATAAAGAAGCTATGCCCGCTGAATCATAGCCCCGATATTCCAGACACTTTAAAGCCTCGATGGCAATGGGAACTGCTGGCTTCTGACCACAATAGCCAATGATACCGCACATCTTAATCCGTTAACCTTCGTAATAATTCTTGCCTTTTGCCTTCGTCGAGTCTTGTTTCGTTGTCCTTTACCTGGTATGGGGACTCAAGCAAAGCTATCTTATTTGCCCCCAGGTCCTGGCGCAAACATACCTGGGGTCCCACGAAAGAATCAGGGCCTACTCGAACCCCGGGCATGAGGCTGGCATTTACCCCGATGCGGCAACCTCGACCCACAATTGCCCCTAGTTTATCATAGCCGGTATCTACCAGGCTATCACCGACTTTTATCTGGATATTCCCTTCGTCGAGTCGGAAGTTAGCCAGCACAGTGCCGGCGCTCAAAGAGCAATTGTCGTCCACTATGGAGTCACCAATATAATTGGAATGGAACCAGCAATTATCGCCGATGTAGGAGTGCTTTACCTCAGTGGAATAGCCAATAACGGAGTTAGAACCAATGTGGCTGTAGTCTCGCACCAGGGCATTATTGCCAATGATGGAGTTTGCCCCAATATACACAGGACCTCGAATCACAGCATTTTCCAACACCTTGACATTATCGCTCAGGATAACTTTTCCTTCGATGTTCGCTTTCTCGGAGATGCGGGCTGAAGAGGCAATATAACGTCCAGCACTCAAGCTCGTTGAGTGCTGGAAAGGTTGAGCGTTGTCCAGGAAATATTCCATTACTTTGAAGATATGCCAGGGATATTTTATTGGTGCCCAGAAATCGTTGTAGAGAACCACCTTGATCTTGTGTCCTCCCTTTACCATGCTGTCTAGGGCGCATTCATAGACATCGTCCCTAGTAGTTTGTGCGGTTTCAATATAGCGTAAAAGCTCTTCCGAGTTGTTATGGCAGTGAATCAAGATGTTTACTAGGTTGCTGGGTTCCTCACCGGGATTGGGCTTTTCCACGATGTGTAGTAACTCATTTCGAGAATTTACCTGGAGGTAGCCTCCCGGGAAGTATTTCTGGACTTGATAACCCAGAATATAGGAGGAGGCAGAGGCTTTTTTAGCTTCGGTGATGATTTTGGTGTACGCTGAGCTTGAGAAGACGTCATTGGGATTTATTACCAAAAGCTGCCCGTGCAGGAAGGGCTCAGCGCTTTTCAGGGCGTCAGCGATGCCTGATGAATCCTTTTGTAGAGCAAGGTCGACTTTTACCCCAGGAATTTTTTTGGTTATTTGCTCTATCTTCGCTATGTTTTCTGGATTCCCAATGATTACGAAATGACTCAAACCTGCCTCGCAGGCTACTTTTATTTGATGTTCGAGCAATGGCTTTCCAAGGAAATCAAGGAGGAACTTGTCTTCAGTAATGGGAAACATCCTCTTGCCGCGGCCACCGCAGAGAAATACGGCTTTCACCTGTTAGCCTCCACCAGACTTTGAACAAGTTTTTTGCCTTTGCTTATAAGCTCATCGGTCTGTGTCTGCGACGTTGACTCGGAGATTACTCGGATGACAGGCTCGGTGCCACTAGCTCTGATAAGCATCCAGGAGTCAAGAAAATCCAGCCTCAGGCCGTCGAGAGTCCCGATTTTAATCGGGACCTCATCGGGAGCAAAAAGGTGAGCCTTTTCCTTTACCTGAGCCATGGCTAACTCTTTAAGTTCGTCAGGACAAAAAACCTTTGCTTTTTCGAAGAATAGTCTGGGAATACTTTGGAAGAATCGCCTGATTTCGCCGGCATCGCTTAGCTGACTTAACAGGATGAGGGAAGCAAAAATGCTATCGGGGTAATAGCCTGCCTCGGGGATGATGTAGACGCCTACCTGCTCCACTCCTAAGGCAGCATCGAGCTCCTGGGTTAAATGAGCGACGGCGACATCACCGACTCTGCCTCTGACCACTTCCACCTCAAGGTCCTTCACTGCCAGGTCAAGAAGAGTTCCAGTTTCTACTGTGGTAGCAATCTTTTTCTTTCCCGTTCGCTTGACAGCCAGTCTCGAGATGAAGGC
>JAUWYE010000143.1 GCA_030615965.1 Dehalococcoidia bacterium
TAACGTTTCTTTTGGGATGCATTACTCTTAAGGTGGATATAGGTCGCCTTTGCCTCGTCAGTCCATTCTAATTCAAACAACACGGCTGACCCTAAAGAGTGGCTAAGTCAACTTTTGACACCTTGCCCTGTGCAGCATCGGAAAGTCCCCGTTGAACCGACGCAAGGGCGTCGGGGTTATTGAATAGCCATAGTTCTGAAGCAGGGATGGTTACTTGTGGGTCTAGCACAATTTGCCCAAAGCTATTCATATATATATGATACGTAACACCTTTCTCTATTGGGACCTTGGTCAAAATCACTCGCTTTTTGGCATCTGGCTTCACATTTTCTGCTACTATTGTTAAATCCACATCCTTTATTATAGTTGCCATTTTGCCCCCTTTACATAGGTGGAATTGGTTAGCAAGTGGGATATTCCCACTTCCCACCACATTCTAGCATAGCCATTGCATTTGTCAAGTCCCGGTTGTATCTAAATTCGTAACCACGTCCCTATTGACCTTGGTCTACCGTGCTATACTTACTAAAAAGCTGCAACTATGGAGGTGTGTATGTCGCCGCGTAAACTTAAGACTGATCCGATAATCCTTGAGATGCCGTCCCAGAAGATGGCCGTTGTCCAGGGAAAAGGCTCTCCGGACAAGGTCTTCGCTAAGATATTCCCTGCTCTATTTGGCTCAGTTTATACCTTGAAGTTTGACCTGAAAAAGAGGGGATTGGAGTCCTTTAAGGTAAGCGCCCCTCGTGCTCGCTATCCAAATGCCCATCTCTGTCCAAAAGGAGAATGGCTCATAATTGCTGGTATCCCTGTGCCAGACAACACTACCTCCTTACCCCAGAAAGAACCGGGCACTGAGGTGAAGATTGAGACTTGGGAATATGGCACGGTAGCTCAAATTCTCCACCTCGGCCCTTATGACCAAGAAACGAAAACCGTTGAGCGCTTGCAACAATTCATCACAGCGAATGGATATGAAATAGTTGGCCCACACGAGGAAGAATACCAATCAAAGCCAGATGCTAAGATAATTAAGACACTAATCCGGTATCAGGTGAAAAAGAAGAGCTAATAGCCTAATAAACGTGTGCGTGGAATAGCAAACATTCCGATGATCATCGGTATTACACCAAATTCCTGTCACCATCAAGACTAGCCTCCGACTCCTGTGACTAGCTGGGTCAATCCCATTCCAAAGTAGCCGAGTATAAAATTGATGCTTACCAGTATCAGCACCACATACACTACTCGTTTTACTACCAATTCAGGTAGTCGTTTGAGCACCAGTCTCACCCCTACCCAACTGCCAGCAAAGCCAACGACAAAGAACACGGGGATGTACCAGTAATACTGTGGTTCGATACTTCCCTGAACGAGATAGGTTGTTACCCTAGTAATATCGGTGATAAGAGCAATAGCTGCCGAGGTGGCTACGTATGTTTCCTTCTTTATCTTTGTAGATATTAAGAACGCGCCACGTATTGCTCCACCCAGACCAATGAGGCCAGCAGTGAAACCAGATATACACCCGCCAATCGTCAATATCCACGGCTTCTCCGGCATCGTCTTCCCGGGACTGACAATTGAATATACTGCCCATAGTATCAGGAAAATGCCAACGCCAAGGCCGATTGCTTCGATGGGAACGGTCAGAAAGAGCCTGGCACCTAAAAATGCGGTTATGACACTGGGTACCCCGTAAAGGAGCATCAAACGCCAATTAACCATCTGTCTTAATTGAACTAATCTCCATAAGCTGCTGAATCCATGAAAACAGGCGATTAGCGGGATAGCTGCTTTTAAACCCACTATCGTTGCTAGGAATGGAATAGTCATCGTCGCTGTACCGAAGCCGGCAACACTGGCTACTGTTGCCGCGATAAAGGCTACCACGAAAAATAAGATGATTGTCAGCATTTCAAACTACACCTCTTTCAATAAGTAACAACATTGCCGAAACATAAAGTTCGGGTGTTATCCATATTCTTCAATTACTTCAGTAACCAGCTCTCGTATTTTGTCCCGGGCTTCACTCAGGGCATCTCTCCCCTTATCGGTGATGTTATAATAGTTGCGTACCTTACCGCCCACTACCCTTGGCTGCTGCTCTAGATAGCCATCATTTTCCAGTCGATGCAACGTTGGATAAAGAGTCCCTGGGCCAAGTCGGTATCCATGTCGACCAAGTTCTTCCTGAATCCAAACACCGTAGATTGGCTCCTTTGAAGCATGATAGAGAATGTGAATCTTGACGAATCCCAAAAAGAAATCCTTTAGCAACACTGTCTCCCTTTATTATCGGATTGTGATATTACAAAACGATACTACTTGTCAAGCGCAAATAAGTCGAGAGAGACAATTCGACGTTTAGTTTTCTAATTAAACACCTCATGCTAACGTAACTCTCAGAGAGAGAACTCTCGATGAAGTCTCCGAACTAATACCAAACATCGACAAGATCTATTAATTCACGAAACTTACATACGCATGGAAGGGCAGACATGCCGATGTTTTTCCCTAGCCCTTAGTCGCTGGTTCAAATCCAGCCGCTGCCACCGCCTCAAGACTAAGGCATTGCTCAAATTCCACAAGTTTATCTGCACATATACAATAACCAAGGGGTTCTTTAGGTCAGTGAAGTTTAAGGACAGCTTGAGGGTTTATCGGAGGCTTGAGTCTCCCTCTATTTCTCTAGGGTAAAGTTAGCGGTGATTACGTAGGTGCCATACATGGTTATGGTAGTGGTGGCATCCTCGACATCGGCAATGGTGCCCACATCACCTGTCCACTCGTCAAACCGGTAGCCAGAATCTGGAGTCGCCACCAGGTCGACCACCCTTCCTTCGGTATATAAAGGAAACGCTCCCTCACCGGGCTCAGTTACCGAGCCTCCTTCTGTGCTCGAGATGCTCAGGGAATACCGAACACCACCAGGAGCACTAAAATCACAGCCCACCATCCCGGCAATTAAGGCTACCGTAACCAAAAAGATACTAACTCTGGCCAAGTAATGGTGTCTCTTCGAACTAAGTATTATCTTCATACTCCGCTTTCTTAAATAAGAAGGATTCTTTTCATTGGCTTTCCAATAATTCAATTATACCTCTAAGTGACCTCAAATAAAAGACCTATACCAAGCCAGCATTTGTTCAACGCAAGGGATTAAGAAGCCTTTGGTCGCTGGTTCAAATCCAGCCGCTGGCAGTTAGTTTTTGAGCCTGTTTTACGCATTTTATTAATACTCCTTGAAATTTACTTAACTTTTTTCATTCTCATCCTTTTCCTTCTGTTTAGCTATATAGTCTAAATAATATTGTGATAGTCCCTCTAACGTTGCCAATAGAGGTTTACTAGAACTTGGCTGTTCCTCCTGCGCTTTTTTGATTTCTTCTTGTAAGCTTGCTATGCGTGTAAGTGTAGCTTCTATGCTATTCGTTCTTTTAGCAGTGTTTAATGATATCATCAAGCTATTAGCGCCTAACCCAACTGCGAGAACACCCAGTGCATAAGCACTAAACACGGGTTCCCCGCTGATCCGACCAATAATTCCTAAAATCACCGCACCAATGATGAAAGCACATACACTAATCAATAGTCTCCACTTCATTTTTTCTCTCCTTTAAATTTTATTTCCTTTGATAGTCCAAGCTGAGAAATAACTTCCAATTTATAGTTGTCCAGATTATAGCACCGTGTTT
>JAUWYE010000092.1 GCA_030615965.1 Dehalococcoidia bacterium
GCAATTTCTACCACCTGGGGCTTGAGACGCGAGGAAATGGTTCGGGTCCGGAAGAGGGACTACAATGAGCAGACTATCAAGATAAAGACGGCAAAGCATGGTCGCAAGGTGGAGCATGTCATTCCAGACGCAATCAAGCCCATACTACTGAATCACCACCCGAAGCTGGGTAATATTAACTCGCTATCCCGTATGTTTTACCGAATAATTGACAAAGCCGGCATGGAGCAACGGAAGGGATACGGCTGGCACAGTGTGAGGCGAACGTTGCGGACTCTCCTAGAATGGAACCTGGCTGAGGCGCGGCTGCCGCTCTCCCTGGTCGCTGATTTTATGGGCTGGAGTAAGACGCAGAAGGGTATTGTTTACGGCGGCGCCCCGATGCTGGGGGTTTATGACCATCCTGAGATACTATCCGGTGACCCCTTTGCCTTAGACCGGCTAGTGTTGAAGGTACACCCCTTCATCAAGATTTGGGAGGGGCAAAAGCGTCTCCTTTGAAGGAGATGATTAAACCATTAGGCTACGGCAAAAAACGCCCAGATTTTGATTACAGGGCGTCTTTAATCTTTTTTAACCTTCCAAAAGAATGGCTTTATGGTCTCCTTGTGAAAATCAACTTGTTTCATTGCCTTTTCAGGGGTATCATATTGGTCTGACACTATCATTGAGCAGGGGGGTGCGATAACGGTTTCCTTGTACCAAGACTCAGGTTTCAACTCAAACCGTTCAACTTGGTAAACCTTTTCCCCTTCAGGGGTCACATACTCAATATACTCCACAGCTCCGCCACAAATAGCAACCCATAACTTCCTATGGAAGGTCTCACCCTTATGTTCCATAGTTAGATGCTCGATAAGCTTCCAGCGAGGGTCGGGGCATTTCTCCAGCGTTTTGCATCTAATGAGCCTTCTGGCTAACGCTAATTCCTGTTCCATTCTTTCTGTTTCAGTTTCCATGCCTTATCCCCAATTTTGGCTGATATGCGAGCTTGCTGATTCTATCGTTCATTATATCATAGTATTTCTCAACGCAATCAATGATATTGGTTGGCCACGCCTAAAAACGCCCAGATTTTGATTACAGGGCGTCCCCTGCTGGCTAGAGGGGCTACCGCCCCCCTCTTTTTTGTTACCGGTGTATGCCTTTATCTTTATTGACACTGTGGTTGACAAAAGGTTAATATAGGTATACAGGAAGCGACACCCTGAGGGCACAAAAACAAAAGAAAGGAGGAGGAAAGGAGAATCATGAAGATCAAAAATATCAACGGAACGTCCCAAACCACGTGTGCTTGTGGTTCATGGCTGAAACATTGGGAGAAGTTCAGCGGCCAGTCGGTCCCCAAATATTGTCCTGTCATAACTAATCACCCTGGATGCACTAAGAAAGACTTGGCGGGCGCTCATGTCCGGAAATACGCCAGTTCCGACGAAAAGTGGTATATTTACCCGCTTTGCAGCGCTCACAACCAAAGCACGGGAGTACTGGAGGTCTCCGATAGCTACAAACTCGTTTCCGCAAACAAGAAGGAAACATGCGAAAAGTAGCATTGAGAAAGAGGGGCAGGGCTTAGGTTCTGCCCCTTACCCTGAGAGCACAGGGAGAAAGAAACGGAATAAGATGGACAAGCGAGTTCCTGATGTAGTTGCTGTTGTCAAGAAGTTGAAGGACGGGGCCCAAGGGTCTCCCTGGATACCAGCTGGGGCTCCACCGCGGGAGCGCTATCACCATTTCCCGAATGGGCTGAGCATTTGCTTTACCCTGGACATTTTTACCAAAGTGTATCTAAACCAGCTCGCCCAGGCAAGCGGGGCGAAGATTCCAGAGGAATTAGTTGAGGGGGGTAGATTCTGGCATCTAAGTATTGCCCGGCTTGGGGCTCGCGGTCCTACACCACAGGAGGTAGATTTCTGGCGCTGAGCCTTCTTTGAGGAGGAGCAAATTATAGAAGTGCCGGGACTAATCCCTGGAGTTAACTCCCGGCACTTCTTTTGGAGGGCCGAGTGAACAATGAAAATTATTGTTGGCCAAGATAAAGGGCGATGGCCCAAAGGGACTAGAGTTAAAAAGGTGTGCAGCCAGCCCGAAGACACTCACCAGGATGGTGCATTGGGTACCATAGTTGGTGCTTTCGGTCCCACTACTGCTAGCCTACGGGCTGAGCTCATCATTGATTTAGCCAAGAAGGGCATAAACGGGGACGTTGAGTACATCTACTGGGTTGAATGGGATGACATCCCGGGTATACCTGTAGCCATTACCGATAATCGCATTGAACCAGTAGAGGATTAAACATGAAGCGACACCCTGAGGGCACAAAGAGCAAAGGAGGTGATTGATTGTGGCGTTGCTAGCCGTAACAATAGTTTTGGTTGTTTTAACTGGTGTTTTGATTTACTATACGATTTGCTTGGCTCGTTCTAGCACGAAGTTACAAAGAGCTATAGAAAAACTACACAAACAAATAGTAGAACTGTGTCACTTACTTTTTCTGAAATAGTGAGGCGAGCCAGTAGAGGATTAAACAAGAAGCGACACCCTGAGGGCACAAGACGAAATTGAGATAGAGAAGAAAGGGGGAAATGATGTCTATCTTTGAAGCTGAAGTTCGGCACAGGACCGGTGATGAGGATATCCTAACTTCAAGGGTTTTTGGGACTTTAAGCATCGTGGACAAACACACGGTGCTAGCTCCTTTTCTTGCGAGCCTAGGGCTCTCGCTAACAGAGAAGGAAATCCCCTCTCTATCTGTCAGTCTTTGGAAGGTCTATGGCGATACCGAGCCTGATGTCACCATTGAAAGTTCAGCGCAACTAATCTTTATAGAAGCTAAGCTAGGCTCCTCAGCTTCTTGTGAGCAGTTAGAGCGAGAGTATAAACATGGTAGAAAAGCTAAGGACAGATTCTCACTATTTCTTCTAACTAAGGATTTCCGTGAGCCAGAGGCTGTGAAGGAAGCTTCAGCACGGCTATCGCCTCATTTTCCTGATGCAAAAATCACTTGGATTAGATGGCAACGAATCTACGCAATTCTGAAGGAGATAACACAAAGAGAAGAGTCCGACTCTATCTCTAGGAGCCTCGTTAATGACCTCTTGTCACTATTAGCGGCAAAGGGGCTGAGGGGCTTCATTGGACTCAAATATGAATGGCTACAAAAGATTATGGCAAGCGAAGAGCCCTTACTCCACCTATGCAATGAAATGAGCATCTTTGTTCAAGAGCTAAATTATCAGGCGAGGGAGGGAGGCTTAAAACCGGTGACTCCAGGGGGATCAAGTTCAAATATTGACCGGGATGGGCGTGGTTCAAGCCTGGGGGACCCTAGCAATTGGTTTCCTAAGTATTTCGAGTTTGCCTATAGGGATGAAAGTTGGCCGTTCACAGTCACCCAGTTTTATCAACGCCATTTATATGTGCGCTTTTGCCTTGGCAGAAGCGAGGTTCATGTCGGCTTCATTATAATAGCTTCTGGCGGCAAGGCTCAGCAGGATATACTAGAAAAACAGCTTATCCTTTTCGAAAGATTGAAGGAACATCCAGATATAGAGGTTGCCTTAATTCCTCTTTATGTTTCAAAGGCCAACGAGGAAGTTGTGACAAAGGATGCTCAAACTCCCTTTGAAGTTGATGAGTTGAAGAAATTTCAATGGCTTGATTTGAGATATAAATTACCAATAACCATCCTAGAGAATCAAGCTGGGGTGACAAAGGTGCTGGACCATCTCACCAAAATGTGCAATTTTGTTAATGAGGTGCAGTTGTTTCCTAAGCCTTCCGAAGTAAGCGAAGCAGAGGCAGAAGAGCCAAGCCAGCAAGTAAGTGAGGATTAAACAGGAAGCGACACCCTGAAGCGAACACCTCAGAAAAGTTGGCTGGGGAAGAAGGATTCGAACCTTATGTATAACCTACAGGAAATAGAGGGAGCAGCACTAAAAGATATAGCTTTTTTAGACCCGTTAGATGAACGGAAAGGTCGAGAATGGATTGCGGATTTGAAAGAGCTAGCATGGATTATAGATAGAAGAACTGAAACAGGGCCATCATCTGACATATTGTGGGATGTTGTTAATGCCTATTTAAGAGGAAGAGGTGTTAAGCAAGATAAACGATCTGGAACTAGAAGAGCTTTGATAATGGCACTGATTATCTCGCAGTTATTAAAGCTATGTAAATCAGATAGGGAAATTACTGGTACTTGGGTCAAATGGGACAATACTTTGAGGAGCATCCGGTTAGCTATGATAAAAGGAGCCGAAATAGTAGCCAAGTGAGTAGAAAAAATGAAACTCGCAATAAGACTCTTAATCAGGGCGTCCCCAGCCGGGTGAAGAGAGGTGCCCCCCTCTTTTTTTATCCCGGTATGCCTTTAACCTTATTGACACAGGGGTTGAAAAAAAATACTGTTAACTATTAACATAGTTCAGGGAGGTGGACAAAACAGTGGAGATAGCCTTAGAAAACCTCAAGCTGACCCTGACCTCTCCCTGGGAGAGGGCCCCGGGGACGATAAAGACTTACCTGGAAACTGGAAAACGTTTCCTCGATTGGCTTGGCAATAAAGAGCCAGCCGAGATTTCCTTTCGCCAGTACTTCAGTTACCGAAGAGATAATAAGATATCAGAACGGACTCTCTGCAAGGAGTTCTACCACCTGAAAAAACTGGCAGAGGCAAATGGCTGGGAATGGACTTTCACTGCCGATGATGTCCCCTTTCCAGAAGAAGAGCCTTCTGCTCCAGCTCTAGCGCCCGAGGTCGTAGAGAGACTAATAAATGCCCAACACCTTTATCTAAAGTCCGACCGCTTTTACCTGGCAGTGTCAACAACCTGGGGCTGCCGCCGAGAGGAGCTAGCCAGAATCAGGAAACGAGATTACGACGCGGAGACCATACTGATCCGCACCGCCCAAAAAGGCCGCTGGGTGAGGCACCTGATACCCGATGTCCTGAAACCAATCTTTGAAACCTACCACCCAAAACAACATACCCCGACCGCTCTCTCCATCATGTTCCACCGCATCTGCCGCGCGGCTGATATTGAGGTTGAGAAGGGGTCCTCCTTTCACAGTATAAGACGAAATTTGAGAACAATTCTAGAATGGAACCTGGCTGAAGAGAGACTACCCCTATCTCTAGTAGCTGATTACTTTGGTTGGTCAAAAAAAACAAAGGGGCTTACCTATGGGGGATCCGCAATGTTGGACGTATATGACCACCCTGAGATTCTTCCATCTGATAAATTTGCCATTGATATGCTGATATACAAGTGCCATCCTTATCTTAAATTTTGGGGAGGGGGAACAGCGTCTCCGCTGAAGGAAAGGTTTTTTTAAATCATTAGACTAGGCCAAAAAACGCCCAGATTTTGATTACAGGGCGTCCCCGGCTGGCCAAAGAGGGCCGTTAGCTCAGTTGGCAGAGCACCTGGCTTTTAACCAGGGTGTCGCCGGTTCGAGACCGGCACGGCCTACCAAACACTACTTTCTCCATTGAATCCCTGCTGGCTATAAAGGGGCGACGCCTCTTTATCCCCTTCCCCTTAACAAGGGAAAGGAGCTTTTTTATTTTAAGAGAGGCCTCGCTCCTCTTTCAGCTCTCCTTCACCTCTCCTTCATCTCTCCTTCACCTCTCCTTTTGTATCTAAAATTGAATTTAAATTTAATTTTAAAATTTTTTTAAAATTTTTTTACATTATATCTATCAAAACCTTGACAAGAATATTGATATGTGGTATAGATATAAGTAGGTTCAAATGCATAGGTATGTGCATACTGTTGACTATGCTACAGGAAGGAAATTTAAGGCTATAATTAACAATTCTCGATTGAATTGCCAGCCTAGCTAGCTGGAGCACCTTAGAAATCGAATACAGTGCTTGCTATCAAGAGCTGCGGTTAGGGAACTGGCCCAGTGAGCCGCACGGCAACCTTTGAGTCTTTCTTGAAGGTGCCAAAGCCAGCCCCGATAGGGGAACGATAGGTCACAGCAGAGACTGTGAAAAAGGAAGGCGGAAGACCTCCGCCCGGAGGTTTTTTTTATTGCCCAAATAATAAGGGAAGGAGACAGAGGAGATGGCACTTACGAAAGCACAGGTTATAGATGATATGAGCAGGAGCAAACTGGTCATCGGAGGCATAAGAGATCAGGATACTACAATCCAAGTAGAAGTGTTTGATGACTCTGGAACACTCCTAGAGACCTTAATATTGGAGGCAGACGAACTTATATCTGCCATTAAATACTGTATCTTTACTCAAAGAAAGGAGGTGAACTTTGGCAATTGAAGCCGATCTCATAGAGGTCTATATCCGGCGGGAGACACGTGAGCCTGTTATCTATATTCCTGCTACAGGATTGACAGACAAGGCCAAGGAACTCCCGGAAGACGCCATATTTG
>JAUWYE010000151.1 GCA_030615965.1 Dehalococcoidia bacterium
CAAAATGGGTCTTTGTTCAACTTTAGAGGTAAAGAAAGCGCTTTGAATATCCCTTGTAACAGACCATATAGAGCTTTAATTACTTTGGGATTCTCAGGCTTAACAAGGGTGAAGGTGAGCTAGGCCATCCTTAGTTCTAAACCTGCTGTTGTCCAAAAAAGGCCATTGCTTGCCATATATGCCGACTTCAAAGATAGGGGCAAGGTTAGCTATTTCAGCAGAGATGTCTGAAACCGAGGAATAGTCCATTGGGTAATCCATAGCGTTTGCTAGAAGTGAGATGACCTCCCAATTGTCCTTGCTACTGAATGGGGGAATAGCACGCTGGAGGCGCTGGATACGCCGTTCACAGTTAGTAAAGGTGCCGTCACTTTCAGCAAAGGTAGCTCTAGGAAGAACCACATCAGGGTAGGGTGGCGTTTCAGGAAACATGGTATGCACAAGCACAGAGAAGTTTGGGGTTTCAAAGACAGCATTTCCTATTTCGCTTATTGTATTAATACCTAGAATAAGAATGCCTTGAATATCGCCTTTCTTAATCCCCTCAATAATTCCGATAGTATCCTTCCCTTTTTCAAGGGGTAGAGTCGTGTGCCAAGCAGCTTCAAACTTCTGAGCAACAGCTATATTGGAGAGTGGCTGCTGCCCAGGGAGGTAATCAGGGCTTACCCCCATATCAATGAGCCCCTGAGCATTGCCTGAAGCACGGAGAGCTATTATCCCGGCACCATCTCGCCCTACATTCCCCGTGATTAATGCTAGGTTATTAATTAGAGCGAGCTCGTCAGGTGTAACTGTGCTAGCATTTACTATTATCACTGGCCTTTGGGCCTGAATATAAAGGCGTATTACTTCAATGATTTTTGAAGGTTTTATCCAAAATGCGTCGGCCATCTTTTCCAGGGGATAACTTCTCATTCCTCTAGCAAAATCTTTATAGCCAGTAGTTCGAGATTGGACAAAATCACGATTGACAAGGTCATGAGTTATGATGTAGTTTGCCATCGCTCTAAGTAGAGCCAAATTTGTTTTAGGATTAACCTTCAAGTTGACTTTTGCTAAAGAGTCCATCCTCGTTGCTCGTGAATTAATTGTGACCAGCTTACTTCCTTTTCCCACTGCCTCTCTGATTCTCAAAGCAATTATTGGATAGTCCTCTGCGATGTCACACCCGAAAATGATGATGAAATCGCTGGTTAGAATATTACTATAGGAGCAAGTGGAAGCATCTTTGCCAAAGCTCTTCATCATGCTCTCATTCACTATGCAACTGGCTAAGCTGCCCATGTTATTAGTTTCTAAGGCAACTCGGGCTAACTTTTGAACTAGATAATTCTCCTCGTTAGTCAGTTGGGGAGAGGATAAGACTGCTAGTTTATCCCCTCCATTTCGATCCCTGATTTGCCGTAACCCTTTACCTGCCAAGGCTATTGCCTCGTCCCAACTGGCTTCAACCAGATTACCATCTCGCTTAATAAAAGGTTTTCTGAGCCGCCTCAAATCATAAATAGAGCAGAGGTTAAAGGCACCCTTCTGGCAGAGGTTACCATTATTTACCACGCTATTAACCGGGGAGGTGACTTTTACTACTCTATCTCCGACAACATTTAATTCTATGTTGCAGCCAATACCACAGTAAGGGCAGATAGTAGGCACAGCCAAAAGTTCCCAGGGACCTGGTTTAGGCAAGTGAATTTTAGGTGTTAAAGCTCCTGTGGGACAAGTAGAAATGCACTGACTGCAAGATTCACATAGTGTTTCAGCTAAGGGCATGCCAAGTGCTGGCTTAATCACAGTGTCAAAGCTGCGGCTAGTAAAGCCTAAAGCAGCAATACCTTGAACTTCATTGCATATTCTGACACAACGACCACACAATATGCACTTATTTGGGTCTCTTAGAATATGCGGGTGTTCATCTTTTCTTATGGGCAAGTGCTGCTTACGGCCGGCATAGTGATTGTCATTTACCTTATACTCAGTAGCCAACTGTCGTAACTTGCATTCAAATACATCTTGGCAGCCGCAAGACAAACAGCGCTCAGCCTCTGCCTTTGCCATTTCCTCAGTGAACCCAAGCTCAATCTCGTTAAAGCTCCTTTTCCGCACCTCTGGAGCTAGAGTAAGTATTCGCGTCCTTGGGACACAAGCTACATCGGCGTATTCACTAACATCAATCTCATCCAATTCACCTTTAGTGCAATTGTAAGCTCTCTCCACTAGTGTGATCGGCTGACCATTAAGATACTGATTTATAGAGGTTGCTACCCTTCGCCCATCGGCTATTGCCTCCACCACGGTAGCTGGTCCTGAGATGCAGTCACCACCAGCAAATACTCCTTCCAAGGAGGTTTCCATTGTTTCTTCATCAACTTTGATATATCCCCTACGGTTGAGCTCAATTTGACCATCCTGGGGTATGCCAAAAGCATCAAGGGTTTGACCAATAGCAGCAATTACCGTATCTACTTTCATAGTAAGTTCTGACCCAGCTATTGGTTCTGGTCTTCGCCTACCTGAGCTATCCGGCTCTCCCAAAGCCATCTTGATGCACTCCATAGAGTCAACTTTGCCACTTCGGGCTCTGAGTTTCACCGGTGTTGCCAAGAAACGTAATTTTATCCCTTCCTGTTTGGCCTGCTCTATTTCCTCATCGTTAGCTGGCATCTCATCTCTTGACCGCCGATAGACAATGGTTACTTCTCCCGCACCAAGTCTTAGGGCAGTTCGAGCAGCATCTAGTGCCGTATTGCCGCCGCCGATAACCGCTACTCTTTGCCCGAGACTTACCTCTTTGTTAAAAGCTACGTCTCGCAAGAATCCTATACCAGAGAGAACGCCAGGTAAGTCCTCTCCTTCAACCCTTATCCTTTGGCTTGCCTGAGCGCCAAGAGCAATAAAAATGGCGTCATAGCCATCACCTTTCAGGCTCTTAATGGTGAAGTTATTACCCAAGGAGGCATTACAACGAATTTGACTACAGAGGGCAGCGATGATAGCTATTTCTTTGTCTAAAACTGCTTTGGGCAGCCGATATCCAGGAATGCCATATCTCAACATCCCACCAAGCTGGGGATTAGCCTCGAAAATGGCTATCTTATGTCCCTCAAGGGCGAGATAATAAGCTGCTGATAAGCCTGCTGGCCCTCCTCCTACAATAGCTATCTTATGCCCACTGGGTGGCTTGGGCTTAGGAGTGTAGTACTTACCACTGTTCTGGTCATAATCAGCTACGAACCTCTTTAGGGCGTTTATGGCTACTGGCTCGTCCACTATATTCCTGCGGCATTTGGTTTCGCAGAAGCGAGGACATACTCGACCGCAGACCAGTGGCAGAGGGTTAGATTCTTTAATCAGTTTCAATGCTTCGGTGTATTGACCATTGGCAATGAGGCCAATATAGCCCTGAATATCTATCCCAGCAGGGCACGCTAGCTTACAGGGAGCAACACAGTCGCCATAGTGAGAGGAAAGGAGCAATTCTAAATCCATTCGC
>JAUWYE010000182.1 GCA_030615965.1 Dehalococcoidia bacterium
TAAGCTTGGGATCGTAATTCAGTAATATTGGCTTGATTTCACCAGGGATAAGATGCTCCATACGGCGCACCAGCCGTTTCTGCTTGGCGATTTTGATTTTGATGGTTTGCTCGTTATAGTCGCTCTTCCGGATTCGAAGCATCTCCAATCGCCGCAAACCCCAAGTGGTAGAAACTGCCAAGTAAAAGAGCTCCCCTTTTGAATATTTGTCCCGGGCTTGGATTAAGGTTTGGATCTCCTCGGCTGTGAAAGCCGGTGCAAATGGCTCTTCTTTAGACCGTGGTCTGTCATCGCGAGTAAAGGGCCAGGGCCAGTTGTTTGCTTCCGCAAGCTTCTTTAGCTCAACAAACTCCTGGGTCAGGGTTCTTTCCTTGATGCCCTTTTCCCGCCTATGGAGAAAGTATCGCCTGAAGATGAGGCCGGCTTCTCTAATAGCAGTTTCATCTTTCCCCGTCGGCATCGTGGCACCGTTTAGAAACTTTAAGAATTTCTTGCCTTCCTGGAGATATGATCCTATTGTACTCTTAGCCCTCTGCCGGGGAGAGGTCAGGATCAGCTTGAGGTTTTCTAGCTCAGTTTCCATAAGCCTCCTAATTGGTAGCGGGGGTTGGATTCGAACCAACGACCTCCAAGTTATGGACTTGGCAAGCTGACCTCTGCTCTACCCCCGCGACTCCGCAACCTGATAATATCGTCATTTTCCTCAAATTAAAGCAATTTAGCTTCGGCTTCTCTTATCAAGGAATGATGCCCTGTAATCAAAATCTCGGCTTTTTCTCGCCTAGTTAAATGGTTTATAGCCCTTCCTTCAAAGGCGATGCTGTTCCCCCTCCCAAAATTTAAGATAAGGATGGCAGTTGTATATCAGCGTATCAATAACAAATTTATCAGATGAAAGAATCTCGGGGTGATCATATACGCCCAACATTGCGGCCCCCCCATAGATAATCCCCTTTGTTGTTTTTGCCCAACCAAAGTAATCAGCTACTAGAGATAAGGGTAACCTCTCTTCAGCCAAACGCCATTCTAGAATTGTTCTTAAATTTCGCCTTATACTGTGGAAGGAGGATCCCTTCTCCACCTTAACATCTGCCTTGCGGCAGATGCGGTGGAACATGATGGAAAGGGCGGTCGGGCTATGCACCTTTGTGTGGTAGGCTTCAAAGATTGGCTTCAGTTCATCTGGTATTAGGTGCCTCACCCGGCGGCCATGCTTGGCGGTGCGGATCAGTATTGAGTTGTCATCGTAGTCTCTTTTCCTGATTCTGGCTAGCTCCTCTCGGCGGCAGCCCCAGATTGTTGACACTGCTAGGTAAAAACGTTCCGCCTTTAGATAAAGGTGCCGGGCTTTGATCAGTTTCTCTATGACCTCGGGTATTAGAGCTGGAGCAGAAGGCTCTTCTTCTGGAAAGGGGACATCATCGGCAGTAAAAGTCCATTTCCAGCCATTTGCCAGTGCCAGCTTTTTCAGGTGGTAGAACTCCTTGCAGAGAGTCCGCTCGGATATCTTATTATCTCTTCGGTAACTGAAGTACTGGCGAAAGGAAATGTCGGTTGGCTCTTTATTGCCAAGCCAATCGAGGAACCGTTTTCCTGTTTCCAGGTAAGTCAGTATTGTCCCCGGGGCCCGCTCCCGGGGTGATGTCAGAGTCAGCTTGAGGTTTTCTAATGTTATCTCCACTGCTTTGTCTACTTCCCGGAATTATATTAATAGTTAACAGTATTTTAGTCAACCCCGATGTCAATTCTCAATAAGATAAAAAAAGAGAGGTGCTTTAAGTAACCTCTCTTTCGTCTTACCATTTAATGCCACTATTGGTTACAATTTTTACTCCTCGCTTTCAAATTTCGTAGCTAAAGTTGCGAAAATGCCAGCTGTATATCCTCGTTTGAAGTGCTCCAAGTACTTGCGTGGAATCTGAGCCTCAATGGTGATTATACTCTGCTGA
>JAUWYE010000045.1 GCA_030615965.1 Dehalococcoidia bacterium
CACAAGGGGAATACATAGCTATATAACTAATCGCCCTATAGTGGTTTCTTATGAAATAACGCTTTCTTGTAACTGCAATTGCCGTCACTGTGACCTTGGGGGGTTCATAAAGGATGAAAAGCAAATTAAACCAGAGGAGTATGGAGACTTAACTCAACGCCTGAAGCCGCTTGCAGCGCAAATTTCTGGTGGTGAACCACTTCTACGTAAGGATATAGCAGCCATAGTCAAGGCTATCAAGCAAGCTGGGGTACAATACGCGATACTTGTTACCAACGGAGTGCTGCTGAATGAGAGCAATTATCTGCAATTACGTGAAGCAGGGGTGGATCAATTTTCCGTATCACTTGACTTCCCTGATGAGCGGCATGACGAATTTCGACGACGGCCGGGTCTCTATAAACGTTTGGAGCAAGGTCTTCCCCGGCTAGCAAAGCTTGGGTTTCGGGATATTATCTTGAACACAGCTATAACTAAAGCCAATCTGAGGGAAATATTGCCTTTGGCAAAAAAGGCCGCTGAGTGGGGTGTAGACATATCGTATAGTGCATATACTGCACTGCGAACAGGGAATGAGGACTATTGTCTCAACAGTGGAGAGGATTTGGGAATTTTACGCCAGGCCATTAACGAACTAATAATATTAAAAAAGCAGGGCACTCATCTAACTAACCCAGAACTCACGCTCCGAGATACTTTAAAATTCTTTGAACAAGGATACATGCCAAATTGTAAGGCAGGCATAAGATTTCTTATCGTAATGCCTGACGGGAGCCTAGTTCCCTGTTCACTGCGCCGCACTAAATACGATACTCACAAAGAAATGGTAGAAAAATTTTCCCGAACTAACCGATGTGGTAGTTGTTACGTCGCTATAAGGTCATACAGTGAGATGTCATTTTTGAGTCACACGAAAAATCTCCCTAATTACATACAACAAATGGTTTTGCACTGAGAGATATTTATTAACCGCTCGTGGTGAGCTTGTCGAACCACGAGCGGCACTCAAGATCAGATTAGCTCGCCCTTCGACACGCTCGGGGCGAACGGGTTACTAAACGAGCACTTTTAACTGAAATATTTGATAAGCTTCGTTTTAAGTGGCGGCCGGAGTCTCACCGGGGTGTAGCTTGTGCCACGTATTCAACAGTTGCTCCCGTGTTTCCTTGTGGTCGGGGTCGGGAATGCAACAATCCACAGGGCAGACCTCAACGCACTTTTGTGTCTCGAACCAGCCGACACACTCAGTGCATTTATTGGGGTCAATAACATAGATTTCCTCTCCCTCAGTTATGGCCTCATTTTTACATTCTGGTTCGCAGGCACCACAGCTGATGCACTCCTCAGTAATTTTGTATGCCATCTTTCTATTACCTCCTTAACTTTTGGCTTTTAATTTTACATTTTGCCTTTACCAGTGGCAAGCTCAGTAGGCATGGAAAACCTCTCCTTTAGAGCTACAGCTACGTGCTCGGGGACCATGCCTTCAAGACAGCCTCCTAACTTAGCTACTTCCTTGATCAGGGTAGAGCTAAGAAATTGATATTGAGAGCTGGTCATCAAGCAAAGTAGCTCAATGTCTGGCGCCAGCTTTCTGTTCATCAGCGCCATTTCAAATTCCCGTTCGAAGTCAGAATTTGCTCTCAAACCGCGAATCATAGCCTTTCCTCCTACTTGGCGTATAAAATCTACGGCCAGCCCTTTGAAAGCTTTAATATGGACGTTGGACAGGCCAGTTACCGCTTCTTCCACTAACCTTACCCTTTGTTCCAGAGGAAAAAGCGGCTGTTTAGCAGGATTCTCATAGATGCCGACAATTAACTTACCGACCAAGGCTGCTGCTCGTTCGATAATGTCCATGTGCCCATAGGTGAAGGGGTCAAAGGTGCCTGGATAAACTGCTACGATCATAGTCAAACCTCCTTTTGGTATATGAAAATAAAAGTGTCACCGTAGCGGCGTTGCTTAACAAGATGAAGTCCATCATAGTCGGAATTTAAGGGGAAGCGGTTTGCGTGGCAAAGCACGATTGTAGAGTTTTTCCCGAGCAAATTTGACTTAGCTAGATTTGTGAGTAAATTATTTGTAGAAAGGTTAGAGTAAGGTGGGTCTATGAAGATAATGTCATAACTACTGTCAAGGAAGGCAAGAGCTTTGCTCACACTACAGCAGTAAATGTGAGCCCGCTGTAGTTCCCCTATTTTTTCCAAGTTGGTTCTGATAAGGTCACAGCAACTTTTTCTGTGGTCAACAAAATCAACCCATTCTGCCCTGCGGCTTAGAGCTTCAATACCCAGAGCACCGCTGCCGGCGTATAAATCAAGGACCTGGCGCCAATTGGTAGGTCTGTTCTCCAAAAGAGAGAATATAGCTTGCCTTACCATACTGGTCGTGGGTCTAATGGAGTGCCTTGGTAGAGTTTTTAACCGAGTTCCCTTTACTTTACCACCAGTGACCCGCATTTCTATTAACCTTCAATAATAGTTTGTGGTATTATATTACCATTCTACCACTTAGTTCAAGTAAGCCGGGCTTGTTGACGGGAAGGGTGGTATATTCTATACTTTGAGTTAAAACTGCGAGTAGAGTTGAAATGAGCACGGGATTTGAAAGGTTTTCTGAAGGAGCTAGTAGGGTGTTGACTCGGGCTCAAGGAGAGGCACAACGCCTAGGCCACAGTTACATCGATACTGAGCATATATTATTGGGGATAGCAGGGGAAGAGTTAGGGATTGCAGCCAAAGTTTTGACTAATTTGGGTATCTCGATGAGTAAGATACAGGCGGCTGTAGAATTTGTAATTGGAAAAGGAGAGCGTCGAGCTACCAGTGGAGATGTTGACCTTGCTCCTCGGGCGAAGAGGGCCATCGAGTTTGCTGTGGATGAGGCACGGCGCCTTAATTCCAGCTATATAGGTGTTGAGCACCTTTTGCTTGGATTAATGCGTGAAAGCGAAGGGGTAGCTTTTAGTGTTTTAGAGAGTTTTGGTATTACCTTGGAGCGAACACGTGATGAGGTCAGTCGAGTTGCTAGGCAGGAAGCTGTGCGATCTCGTACCACAGGTCGCGTTGCCTCACGCACACCGACCTTGGATCAACTTGGGACCGATTTAACTGCCCTAGCCCGGGCGGATAAACTTGACCCTGTTATTGGGCGTCACAAGGAGATTGAACGGATAGTTCAAATACTAAGCCGTCGTACTAAAAATAATCCCGCGCTTATAGGGGAAGCAGGTGTAGGCAAAACAGCTATTGTTGAAGGGTTAGCCCAGCGCATAATAGCTGGGGAGGTTCCTGAGGTATTACAGGGCAAGAGAATAGTCGCATTAGATATAGGTGCTCTAGTGGCGGGAACAAAATATCGTGGTGAATTTGAGGAGAGGCTGAAGAAGGTTATTGAGGAAGAGAAAACTGCCGGTAATTGCATCTTATTTATTGATGAAATGCAGACTATTGTGGGTGCTGGAGCAGCTGAAGGTGCGGTTGACGCCTCTAACATCCTGAAGCCTTCGTTGTCGCGTGGCGAGATTCAATGTATTGGTGCCACTACTTTGGACGACTACCGCAAATATGTGGAGAAAGACCCAGCTTTGGAACGGCGGTTTCAACCTGTCCTGGTAGCTGAACCTACTATGGAAGAAACCTTGGAAATATTGCGGGGCATTAAGCACAGATATGAAGAATTTCACCAATTGGATATAAGCGACGAAGCCTTGCAGACAGCGGCTACGCTGGCTACCAGATATATAGCGGACCGCTTTTTGCCCGATAAGGCTATTGATTTGGTAGATGAAGCTGGCTCTCGAGTACGCATTAAACGGGGTAGTGCCCCCATTGGCTTAGCTGAGGCAAGGCGGGCTTTGGAAAGTGTACGCAAGGAAAAAGAAGCGGCTGTCGCAGCTCAACAGTATGAGTATTCCAGTGAGTTGCGTGATCGTGAGCTTCAACTAACGGAGAAAATCGAGACCATGAAGAAGGAGTGGCAAGTTAAACAGGAAGAAGGCCGACCTGTAGTTACCTCAGAGGATATTGCCGAGGTAGTCAGCATGTGGACGAACATACCTGTGGTAAAGTTGACTATCGATGAAACCAGCCGCCTTCTACAGATGGAGGAGGCTCTACATCGCCGTATCATTGGCCAGGATGAGGCCATAAATACCGTAGCTAAAGCGGTGAGGAGGGCTCGAGCGGGGTTGAAAGACCCGAGGCGTCCCATTGGTGTCTTCATCTTTTTGGGCCCCACCGGAGTGGGTAAAACTGAATTGGTAAGGGCCTTGGCCGAGTTCATGTTTGGTAGCGAAGATGCTTTGGTCAGGCTTGACATGTCGGAGTTTATGGAGCGTCACACTGTAGCTCGCTTAGTTGGAGCACCACCAGGTTATATTGGTTATGAGGAAGGTGGTCAATTAACTGAGGCAGTAAGGCGGAAGTCCTATTGTGCTATTCTTCTCGATGAAATTGAAAAGGCGCATTATGATGTATTTAATATCCTGCTCCAGATTTTCGATGATGGTCATTTGGCCGATGCCAAAGGGCGAAGGGTTGATTTTCGTAATAGCATCGTAGTCATGACCAGCAATGCCGGTGCCGAGCTTATTAAGCGTGATATGAGCCTCGGTTTTGCTGCCCATGTCGAGGGCGAGGGAAAACAGCAGGTGGAGTACGAGAAAATGAAGGAGAAAGTAGTTGGGGAGATGAAGAAAATCTTCCGGCCCGAGTTCCTTAACCGCGTTGATGCCACGGTCGTGTTCCACGCTTTAAACAAAGAGCATATCCGCCAGATTGTTGACCTGATGCTTAACCAGGTTGTCGCTTCCCTTGAAGAGAAGAATGTCACTTTGGAAGTAACTGATGAAGCTAGGGATTTTATAGGCAACAAGGGTTATGACCCTGTTTTTGGAGCCCGCCCCTTGCGGCGCACCATCCAGAATTTGGTTGAGGATCAGCTCTCCGAAGCTTTGCTACGCGGTGAATTCCTGCCTGGAGATACTGTCGTTGTGGATTGTGTCGAGGGGGAAATTGTAATGAAACCATTGGTTAAGGAGACTACGTAAATATGGCTCAAGAAACAATCGAAGCGCCACTACTTGGGAAAATAGTACGTGTCGAGGTAACTGTGGGCAACACAGTTGACGAAGGCGGCGTGATTTGCATCATAGAAGCTATGAAGATGGAAAATCCTATACTATCTCCAGCAAAAGCCTCAGTCATAGAGGTGGCAGTTTCACCAGGACAGATAGTTAAGACTGGAGAAAAGATAGCCGTTATCGAGTATTGAGAAGGGTGAAATGGATACAAAGATGTGGTATATGGGTTCATAGTGCAGGTGTAACTAAGCGTGATGAGGGTGAAGCTGTCAAGGAAGTTCTTGCTACTGGGTCTCGTCCAACATTATTCTTGTGGGGGAAAGTGAGGGCAGCAGCATTCGTAACGTGTGTTTTGTTCCTCTAACTGAGAAGTATATTCCTCAAATCGTTGAGTTAATGCTTAGTCAAGTTGCTACTCCCTTTAAAAAAGGGTATAACTTTGGAAGTCGCTGATTCAGCTAAGGATTTCTTGGGAAGTAAACGTTATGACCCTGTTTTCTGAATCACCCTCTATGTCGTGTAATCCAAAACGTGGTTGAGGGAACCCCATAGTGGCTCTGGTGGGGGTAAGTAATAGAGGTAGCAGTTTCAGCGCGTCAGTTGGTCAAGACTGGCGACAAGATAGCCGTTATCGAGTATTGAGAAGGGTGAAATGGATACAAAGACCTGGTATATGAACCCCACAATGCAGGTGCAACTAACTCTGATGGGAAGTGAAGCTGTCAAGGAAATTTTTGGCCACTGGGTTTCACCTAAGACTATTTTTACGGGGAGACTAGGAGCAACAGTATTTGCAGTGTTTGTTTCCTTTCTCCGTGAAAGGAAAAGGGCGTTCATTTTAAGTGACAAGGTTGTTGAAAGACATGCAAAAACTGTCGCTGAACATCTACATGAGTATGGTTTCGAAACAAGGATCTGGAACGGGGCAGTTCCCGAGCCCCCGATAAGTTTAGCTGAGGGATGTAGCAGAGAGATGGCGAAATTTGAACCTGACCTCATCGTTGCGGTGGGGGGTGGGTCAACGATGGACCTAGCTAAAGCTGCGTGGATACTTTATGAGTTACCGGGTTATGATCTAAAGGCAGTAGGTCCATTGATTCCCCTTGGGTTGAGGAAAAAGGCACTACTTGTGGCATACCCAACGACGAGTGGTACAGGCTCAGAAGTTACATGGGCCTCTATATTGACAGATGACGCTGTGAGTCCTCCCATGAAGATTGAAATTATCTCAATGGAAATAGTCCCGGATTTTGCAATCCTCCTTCCAGAATTTACACTGGGAATGCCACCCAAAATCACCGCAGGAACAGGCCTTGATGCGTTAGCACACGCAGTTGATGCTTACTTGTCCTCTTATGATAATGATATCTCAGATGCTCTCGCGATAAAATCTACGAATTTGATACTCAAGTTCTTGCCCCGTGCCTACAGAGGCCCAAATGATAGGGAGGCGAGATACCGTATGCAAATGGCCGCAACTATGGCTGGACTGGCATTTGGGAATAGCCAAGCGGCACTAACGCATAGCTTGGGACACGCAGTAGGAAAGGTATTTGGTATACACCATGGAGTAGCAGTAGGCATTTTCATACCTTACTCAATACAGTACTATTCCAAAGCAAGTGATAAATACGTACAATTAGCCAGGGAAATCGGAATTGAGACGAGAGATAAAGTGGAATGCCTTGAAAAACTCGTTGCCAAGTTCCAGGAATTTCTTTTGAGCTTTGAGGTACCTTACGCCTTGAAGGAACATGGTATCACTGAAGAGGAATGGGAGAAAAACTTAGGTGTGGTTGCCAAACATGCGTTGGAAGATGCATGCACATTTGCAAGTCCAAGACCTACTTCTCTCACCGATATTAAGAAAATCCTTGAGCATGCCTACAAAGGCGAAGGTATCGACTTCTAAAGGAGAGGTTTGAAATGTACGGCTACCACGGAAAAATCCTGCAAGTGGATTTGAGCGCGCGAGAAACAAAGGATGTGAAGCTGGGAGAAGAGGATTTGAGGAACTTTGTAGGTGGAGCTGGGCTTGCAGCAAGGCTGCTATATCCGCTGATGAAAAAAGACCTCGACCCATTGAGCCCAGAAAATCCCCTCTTTTTCATGACAGGACCCTTCACAGGTACTGCAGTCCCATTCACAGGGCGACATACCATTTGTGCCAAATCGCCACTTACCGGAATATGGGGAGAATCAAGCAGTGGGGGGTTCTTCGGAGTCTCACTGAAATCCACGGGTTACGATGGCGTCATGATAGTAGGACGTTCCGATAAACCTGTTTATCTCTTGGTACACGACGGGGCTGCAGAAATAAAAGATGCCTCCCATTTATGGGGAAAGGGATTTTATCAAACAAAAGATATCTTGACGAAAGAAGTGGGGGAGAAGAGGGCAAGGATATGCGCTATTGGGCAAGGTGGTGAAAATCTCATTAAGTATGCTGCCATAATGAATGATGGTGGGAGGGCAGCGGGAAGATGCGGATTAGGGGCTGTCATGGGTGTTAAAAAGCTGAAGGCAATTGTGGTACATGGAGAGAAAAGACCGCGCGTGGCAAATTCGGGGAAACTTAAGGAAAATATAAAAGCGGCTTTGGTTGTGCCTATAACAGAATTGACCGCCTTATCTACCAGAGAAATGTTCAGGGAGTTCGGGACGATAGGGTATCTCGACATGGCGATGTATCTATCAGATGCCCCAGCGAAGTATTTTTCTGAATCTGTCTTTCCTGTTGAAGATATAGACGGGAAGGCGCTGAGACAGAAATATACTGTGACTTCAATCGCATGTTCTGGCTGCCCTATAGGATGCGGAAGATTGACAGAATACGGTAAGCATGGAATAGATCAAGTACACGGTCCTGAATATGAGACGGTCGCTGCTCTTGGCCCATGCTGCATGAATTTTGATCTTGATTCAATCATTCACGCACATCATCTATGCAACGACTATGGAATTGATACAATATCGACAGGAGTCTCAATAGCATTCGTGATGTACTTGTATGAGAAAGGTGTGCTCACGAAAGACAAGATCGGAATGGAAATGAAGTGGGGAGACAGCAAAGCTATTGTCGGCCTTGTTGAAAAAATCGCCAAAAGAGAAGGAGCGGGAGATATCTTGGCTGAAGGGGTGAAAAGAATAGCGGAGAAATTCGGTGTCTCCCAGGATGAGGCAGCACACGTAAAAGGGTTGGAACTCCCAATGCATGACCCGAGAGCGTTTTTCGGAGACGCAGTGAATTACGCTACATCACCTCGCGGCGCATGCCACACGAAGGCAGATTATTATATGGTGGATATGGGGCGGAGTGTCTCTGATGCCGGAATTATGCCTGGAGATAGATTCGAATCATCTGAGAATAAAGGTGCTATGGTAGCTAAATACCAGAATGTGAGGGACTTGTTCAACTCACTCCCATTGTGTACTCTTTCACCCATAGTATCGCCTGAGCATATAGCAGGATTATTAAACGCAGTTACAGAGTGGGACTTCAATGCCGATTCTATCATGATGACGGGAGAGCGAAGTTTCAATCTAAAACGTGTGATTAATAGCAAGCTTGGTATCACCAAGGAGGATGACAAGCTACCAAAGATAGCCATCACACCGCTGTCAGAGGGAACATCACAGGGTAAGAAACCAGATATAGAGACTCTGCTGCGAGGGTACTACAAAGAACGAGGATGGGATGTAGCGACGGGCAAGCCAACGAAGGAAAAATTGCAACAGCTTGGACTTTCTGAGGCAATAAAGGATATATACTAGTCATAGCGTATCAACGAGTTAACTTGAAATCTAGCGAGCGGGGCAAATCCAAATTCAAGGATGTTTTCATTTGTCAGCAGTGCGGCAAGGAAAGTCTCAAGTGGTTAGGACGCTGCCCTGATTGCCAGGCGTGGAATAGCTTCGTAGAAACTAGGGTCACTTTATCCCGCGCTCCCAGCCAGCTTTACTCTAGAGGAAATAGACCCCAGGAACTTTCCCAAGTAGAGAAAGGTGACTTTCCTCGCTTTCACCTTGGTTTTGCTGAGGTGAATCGAGTTCTGGGAGGTGGTTTAGTTCCAGGCTCTCTGGTGCTTGTTGGCGGCGAGCCGGGAATAGGCAAGTCTACGCTTTTACTCCAGATTTCGGCAATGATGGCTGAGAATAATAAAGTTGTCGCCTATATCTCCGGTGAAGAATCTATTAATCAGGTTAAACTTAGAAGTGAGCGCCTCGGCATAGGGGGCAAGGGGATATACTTTCTCTCTGAGCCCGATTTAGCTGCCGTATTAGAATGCTTGGAAGGACTTTCTCCTGAATTGGCGATTATCGATTCCATTCAGACTATGTATTTAGAGGATGCAGCTGGGATGCCGGGCAGTATTTCCCAGGTGAAGGAGTGCACTTGGAGGTTGGAGAGGTGGGCAAAACAGAATGATGTGCCCCTGTTAATCACTGGGCATGTGACCAAGGAAGGGGCCATCGCAGGTCCAGGAACGCTGGAACATATCGTCGACGTGGTGCTTTACTTCGAAGGCGAACCATTTAGTAGTTACCGAGTGCTACGCAGCGTAAAGAACCGTTTCGGTTCCACTCACGAGGTGGGAATATTTGAGATGGGCGATAGGGGACTAATAGAAGTAAGTAATCCCTCTCAAGTTTTCTTATCCGCATACAAGGATGGAACTATGGGCTCAGTGGTGGTGCCCACTCTTGAAGGGAATCGCCCTTTGTTGGTAGAGATTCAGGCTTTGACTACTCCTAATAATTTTACTTCACCAAGGCGCATCGCTAACGGCGTTGATTTTAATCGGCTACTGTTGATAATTGCTGTGCTTACTAAGCGTGCCGGATTAAAGCTTTTCAACCAGGATATTATAGTCAACGTTACTGGTGGCTTAAGGGTTAATGAGCCGGCGGTTGATTTGGGAATCGCCTCAGCCATTGCTTCCAGTTTTCGTGATGCAAAGCCAATTTCAGGCTTGGTTGCTTTGGGAGAGGTGGGGTTGAATGGAGAGCTTAGAGGGGTATCACACGTAGTGAGAAGAATTGCTGAGGCCATCAGGTTGGGCTTTAAATCCTGCCTTATGCCTAGACTTCCCCCTGTCATTGCGAGCGAAGTGAAACAATCCCTTCGCTCTGCGGACATTCACCTAATCGAGGTTGGCTCGGTGGCTGAAGCTCTGAGGCTGGGACTTACAAGGGAAAGTAAAATGCAAAATGCAAAGGGCAAAAATACAGGGCAAGAATGAGAAAAAGAAGTTTTTGCACTTTGATTTTTATCTTTGACTTTTTAATTTCGGATCAAGTTTGGAGTCTTTCCTTGTTGAGAAGCAAGGTAATGAATAAAGGTAGTAAGTTAGGCGTGGTTATAGTCGCTGCCGGAATTAGCCAGCGGATGGCGGGTATAAACAAGCTCTTTGCTCCTCTAAGGGGGAAACCTTTGCTGGCTTGGTCCGTGGATACTTGTCAGAGATACAGCTTGATTCAGCAGATAGTCCTGGTATTGAACGATAAGGATTTGGCTCGGGGGCAGAAATTGAAAAAAGAGAGGGGCTGGTCTAAAGTTACTTTATGCCCGGGTGGCGCACGGCGGCAGGATTCGGTGAGAGAAGGGCTAAGACAAATAAGGGATTGTGATTTAGTCATGATTCATGATGGAGCTCGGCCTTTCTTGACTCCAGGTTTGATTGAGGATGGTCTGAAGATAGTTGGGGAGATTGAGGCTGCTGTAGCCGCAGTGCCAGTTAAAGATGCTATCAAGCTTGCTGTTGATGAGAGATTGATTGGGGAAACACTTCAGCGCGACAGGTTATGGGCAGCGCAAACCCCCCAGATATTCAGCTTTAATGTGATAACCAGGGCTTATGAGAACCTCGCAGCAGAGGTTACCGATGATGCCACTGCTGTGGAACGATTGGGACACAAGGTGCAGCTTTATATGGGCGATTATAAAAATATAAAGGTGACCACAACTGAAGATTTGGCATTGGCAAGAATCATCGCAGGAGAATGGAAAAGGAGCTAAGGGTTGGCATTGGCTGTGATAGCCATCCCCTGGTTTCAGGGCGAAGGCTAATTTTGGGTGGCGTTGATATCCCTTATGACAAAGGCTTGTCGGGTTGGAGCGATGCTGATGTGGCAACGCACGCCATAATAGATGCTTTATGTGGCGCTGCTGATTTGGGCGACATTGGCACCTTATTCCCGTCTCAGGAACCGGAATATAAAGATATTTCAAGCTTGGTTTTGTTAAACAAAACCGGTGAACTGCTTAAAGCCAAAGGACTCAGGGTGGCCAACATTGATGTTACCATCATAGCGCAAAACCCCAAGCTTTCCCCTTTCATCCCCGAGATGAGAAAACGCATAGGTCAGGCCTTAGGTGTAGATTCAAAACAGGTGACGGTCAAAGCCACCACCACCAACGGTTTGGGCTTCATCGGCAGAGGAGAGGGAATAGCTGCCCAGGCTGTGGCTTTAATCCAAAAGTAAAGAGCTAGAGAATTGAAGTCGCTGTTGGCGTGCTTGGTGACGACCCTCAGAAGGCTGTTCTGGATTATATAAAAGGCGAGTTAGCAACAGGCGATAATATATGTGACCATTAAGGACAATGGCAAAAAGGAGACAAAAGCGTTTTCCAGCGATAGCAATTTGAACCCTGAGGAGGTAGTTAAAGAGGCGAAATAGGGAACAAATGATTATTGTTGGTCTGACAGGAAGTGTGGGTACGGGCAAAAGCACGGTAACCAATTTTTTTAGAGAACTGGGGGCTTATATAATTGATTGGGATGAGCTAGCTCGGGAGGTAACCCGTCCTCACTTAAGGGCTTGGAAAGAAATAATAGAGTATTTTGGAAAGGATTTCTTAAATAAAGACCTGACCATCAATCGACAGAAGCTGGCTGAGATAGTATTTTCCGACAAGGAAAAGGTGGCAAAGCTAAATCAGATAGTTCATCCCGAGGTGTTTAAGGAAGACGAAAGAATTACAAATGAGATCAAAAGCCTTGACCCCGATGCTCTAATTATTAAGGACATTCCGTTACTGTTTGAGCTTACTCGCCCTATATTTCTGGATAAAGTAGTCGTTGTTTCTGCCAGTGAACAAACTCAATTAAGACGATTAGAAGAGAAGGGGATGAGTCGGGAGGATACCCAAAGCAGGATAAAGTCCCAACTTCCTCTTGAGGAAAAGATTAAATCTGCCGATTTTGTTATTAATAATGAT